>JAHQWY010000073.1 GCA_029856445.1 Promethearchaeia archaeon | reverse complement strand
TAATTAGATTTAGGCAACATTCATTAAATGAACGAGCTCACTATGCAGATGATGCGTGGGATTTAGAAATCAAAACAAGACAATTTGAATGGGTTGAAATATGTGGAATACATGATAGAACAGATTATGATTTAAGAAGACATGCTGAATATTCAAAACAAAATTTTGAGATTAGTATGGGCGCTGATCCAAATATTAAGGAGGTTCCTCAAGTTCTTGAAATTGCGTTTGGAATTGATAGAATTATATATACGCTGCTCGAATCCACCTTTAATGTTGAAGAAGGACGAATAATTTTGACCCTCAAACCAAATTTAGCGCCAAATACAGTAGCGGTATTTCCTCTCGTTAGAAATAAAGAAAATATCAGAAAACTCGCATTAAAAATTCACAGAGAATTGCTAGAAAATCGTATAGGTTCCTTTTATGACGCTGCGGGTTCAATAGGAAAGAGATATCGAAGACAAGATGAATTAGGCACAAAATGGTGTATTACGATAGATTATGAATCATTAGAGGATAATAGTGTTACTCTTAGAGATCGTGATTCAATGGAACAAGTACGAATAAGTATCTCAAATCTTTCTGAAATCATAAAGAAGAAACAAAGAGAGTAATTTGTTACATTTTTGCTTAATATTCTGATCTTTTTAATACCTTCAGAAAAGATTTTAAAGAGAAGGATTTTTTAAAAATATAAATTAAAAATTATACTTTTATTAAAAATACTAATCTAATTCAATCTGAAATGAGTTTTTTTAATTTCTATACATTAGGAAAGAAAAAAAGGCAAAAAAGGCGGTATGTGAAGATAATTATCTCTGTTTTCTTTACTTTAATGTTTACCTTTAACTTTTTAAATCATTTTATTTATTCAGATAAAGCAAATGATACTTATGATGATATTTACAGCAAAGATGAAAAAGTATTTGATTTTGACCATAATGGTTTAGATATCGCTGCAGATTTATCAATGCTTCAAAATCCATTTACAGAAAAATTTGATTTATTACATAATTTTTTCGAAAATAATTATAAATCCGGTTTAGATTTTGATATCTCTTTATATTTTAGAGAAGGAGATACAAACGGGACAATTACAGATGATACGATTTATTCAGAAGATAATATCCATATGTATAATTCATTAATGAATAGGGAGATGAGTCCAACTCAAACCTTTGATATTTATTTAAAGTTAAGATCAAGTCCATTGTGGTATGAAGACGAGATTGGGCAATTTAATTATGGTTTCGTGAGATCTTTTGACAATTCAACGGGACAAGTAAAGGATGATGATAGATATCTATTTGATAATTTACTACCAATCTTTCTACTAATTGAAAACATAGGTGATAGTATCGATGATATTACTATTAATGGAAAGTTTCCAAAAGACTCAATTGAAGAAATGTTTTTTCTTATAAATTCTACTAAATATTGGGATGAAGCTAATGATGGTTTCGCTAATTCTAATTCAACTTCTAATAAGTTCTCAAAAAGTAACTTCTATAGTATTTTGGCAAATCTCCTAATACATCGGACGTATCACCAACTTAACTTAAATAGTGTCATAAAAGATAGAGCATACAATTTAGCAAATAAAACAATGTATGCAATTATCAATAAAATGTGGGATAATGTCGGAACAGCTTTCCGTTATTATGCAAATAATCTATGGAATCCGTTTGTCGTTAGTGGAGGTACCCGTTTTCATTTAGATGTGAATGCTTTAGGAATCATAACTTTATTAGAATTTTGGGTTTCATCAGGAATGCAAAATGATTCATCTTTTTTAGAGAAAGCAGTTGATCTTTACAATAGCTTGGATGATAACTTATGGAATGTAACTGGTGATAATCTTTATTCTAATATCGCTGAAAGTAATTGGATGATAGTTGATAGTAGCACCAACCTTAATTCAAACGCTTTAATGTTAGAGGCATGTATAAGATTGTTCCAACTTACAGGTAATATAACATATTACAATAGAGCTATTGAAATTTTTAATTCATTCGAAAATAATTTATATGATAGTATAAACAATGCTTATGATTCTTCTATATCAGATACTAATAAGAATTTTAACTCCAATCTAAAGTTATATGATGCTTATCTAGAAGCATCTGAAACTTATAGTAGTACAATATTAGAAGCAAATTATAATCTTACTGATACTGTCCCTGATTTTATATTTAATCAAGATATAATGAACTTAACATCTTTTTATGCATTTGAAAATACGGAATATTATTACAATATTACAATAGATTCTTATGTTCCTTTTACTACAAGGTATAATATTACTGATGCAGATATAAATTATATTTTTAAATATCCAAATGGAACATTTTTATATCAATTTGCACATCAAATTATTAATCCCGCTGAATCACATACTCTCGTTCATTCTGTTGAAGAAAGTTTGCCAATAGGAGAGGGTTATTATATTTATATTTGGGCAAATAAAACCTTTTTTAGTTTAGCTGACACTATTAAACGTTTCAACGTTAATTCTGGCTTAATAAATGAAACTATTGAGGGATTAGTTAGTTTTCTTTATCAAGGACCACTATTAAATATTACACTTCCAATCAATTATACTCGTAGAGATAATTTAACACTCACAGCCTCTTTGGAGGGCAAAGATATTGTGAATTTTCCTTCTCAAGACGTAAATTTCACTGCTGAATTAGAGGACTTAACCTATGTTGATTTCAATCTTACTGCTAGACCTGGAGCTATCCCAGGTCCTAGTGAAATCATATTTACAATTAAAAAAGGAAATATATTGTATTTAGAAATTAAAAAAATTGTTGAAATAGGGTATTCATTTGATTATGAAAACTTACTTTATCAAAGTAAGGTCGTTAGTGGTGAAAATATTGATGTTTTTATAGATTTAATTAATTATTTACCAAATGCGACACAATCTATGAATGTTAGTTTCACGGGAATAACAGAAAACTCAATTGAGCCTTATATCAAAGAGGAAACATTAGTTGAGAAAGAGAGCAGATTAGTTTCATACAATCTTAAAACTTTGGAAAATATTGAAAGCGATATAATTAAAATAGAAATGAATATACTTCAGAATACAACAATATATTATACAGAAGAATTAACAATAGAAATTGTACCAAAATTTGAAATTATTAGTGTCTCATTTCCGAATACGATTTCCCAAGGAGCTTCTGCTTATTTCATAGCTGTAATAAAAAATAACTTAGAAAATTCAGAAGAATTCTCGTTAATTATTAATGGAAAATTGGTGCAACCTAATATTAATGAACTTATTTCTGGCGAGAACAGAATTGAAAAAAAAATTATTCCAACGAATAATCCGTATGATTTTGAAACTAAGGTTTATAGAATAATCATAGAGGATAGCGAACATGAAGAAATTGCAAGGTTCTATTTTGAAGTTGCCTTAGAACTGTCAACTTTTAATTTGATAATTTTCTATATAATTCCTGTTATCATTCCTATTGGAATTATATTGTTCTTTTTACATAAACAGATAAAACACAAAAAACTGAGAAGATGAGATATATTGAGAAATAGAAAACAATTCAGTATTACAATAATTTTTTTTATTGTATTCAATACTTTTATTGGTGTTACATTAATTTCTGATATTGATGTAGACGCTAATGAAAAGAATTCAGTAACTCTCAAAACAGCAAATGGTTCACCTTTACCATACTATGCAATAAATCGAAGTGATGAAATTATTTACCGCCTTTTTGAATCTGTGAATTTTACTATTGACACCTTCGATTTTAGTGATACCGATCATGTGATTATGCAAATAGATTTCTCTAATGGCACTACTATAAATTATAGTATGCAATTTGTTTTAATTCATACATATTCTTATGAATTCACACCTGGTTATGACGCACCTTTAGGGTTTCAAAATGTAAGTTTTCTAATTTATGATGTCAATAATACTCTTTTAAATGCACATACAACTTATTCTAATTTCACAATAACGACTAATTACATGGCATCTAATATTAGATCTGAATATTATGTTGGAGAAGATTTAAATCCAAATTTCCTTGTGACTAAGTGTTCAGGATGGAATCTTACAATCGTAGATAGCACTATTGAATCAGAACAGCTTAACATGACTAACTTTAAATACAATTCTATTCAGTTTAATTATCCAATTACCAATGACACTTTTTATGACTATTTAGGCCAAATATTTTATATTAAACTTAATATGACAGAGACAGACTTCGGGATAAAACGGGCAGCATACTTCCCATTTAAAGTATCAAATACAAATCCAGCTATTGATAGTTTATCAATATCATTTTCTCCAGAAGAACCATATAGATCTGAAGAATGTGTTATAACTGTGAATGCCACAGATACTGAAGATCTCCCAGAAAATCTAGAGATAAGTATATCTATTGAAGATCCTCAAGGAAATTCCCTTCCTACGATCACATTAGATCATGATACCAATATCACTTTTTCAGGGAATTTTTCTATTCCTGCAGGGCGTCCAGTTGGAAAATATAGGCTTGAATTTACTGTAGAGGATACCTCAGGTGGAACTGGGTCCTACTCAGAGTTTATTACTGTAAAGAATAATCTACCTAAAATTCACAGTTATGAGATTAATGGAAGATCAGGAGAAGAAGGATTAAGAATATCATATGGTAAGAATTTAATCTTTACTTTTAATGTTTCGGACGTAGAAGAAGTAGCTTATATCAAAGTTGCTCTTTTAGATAAAAATTATGAATGGTATAATATAACTCGAGAATATATCGGGATTGATACAGAAATAACAATTCGAACTGTTGATTTAGTAACTGGTGTCTGGTATGTATATATTTATGTTATAGATTCAGATGGTGCTATCACAAGTCTTACAGATGATTATGGTAAAGGGATTCAATCAATTACCATTGTTCCTGATGCATTGAGTGAGTATCTACCATGGATTATTTTCTTTGTCGGTTTAATATTAGGGATGTTAATAAGTATTGGACTTGCATATAGACATTTTAAATCAAAGGCAATTGATTTAAAAGGAGTGACCCCTAAAAAGAAAGAGGTTCCACCAAAAAAACTCTCATTAAAGAAAAAAGAAAAAGAGAAACCACCTGAAGAAATTCTGGAAAAAAAGGATGAAGAAGAAGTAACTTCTGAGATAGAAGAAGAGAGTGTTCCTAAACGAAAAATAAAAAGAAAATTATAAATAAGGAATTTTTCGTATATTTACTCTTCAATAAACAATTAATTTTTTTTGTTATTCTAAGACATCATAAAGCTTATATTGAAATTTCCCGAGATTCCCACCGAAATTACCAGCAGAAATTCTATTTATACCTGAAACTTTTACTGCTGCTTCAATTCCTAGTTTCATTCCCTTCTTTATGGTTTCTTCTGTTGCTCCATCTAAGATTATCTCATAAACACAATTATCTCCTTCACGTAAATTTGAATTTTCAATTTTAGTTCTTAGAGTGGGACAAAGTGGATCATTTGTAGATGCATTTAAGAAACTGTATTTAGATCCAACTTTTGATCCAGATCGAGCAATCCCACCGGGGAATGGGGCTATTAAATTAGGTACATCTTTTATCGCATCAATAGCCTTTTCAGCCGCTTCAAGAGCAGCTTCCTGGTTCTTTCCTATTATCAAGAAATTCCCCCCAGCTATTCCCTTCCCAACTTTCGCCATGCTTTGAACAATAAAATCACCTTCCATAACTGGTATTGACCATGCTTCAAAAGGATATTTTCCTTCAATTTTTTCTTGATATCCATCACCAAAAAACTTAAGATTCGCTCCAATTTTTATTTCAAATTCTTTTTCAGGATCTAAAGATCCATCTAATGCATCATAACAAGCCGTAGTGGGGCATGTTAAGACACATTGTCCCAATCGATTCATAATAACGTTACTCACTTGATCTTTTTTGGTTTTGAAAAACATGACAATCACTCCTGGACGATTATCTGGGGTTTTATCTGCAGGAACAAAAATATCAATTCCTGCTTCTGCATCACAATGAATAGTCGATGTTCCATAACCTGTTGTAATTTGTGCCGCAATTTTCGCCCACTTTTCATTTTTAGCAGTAATTAATATTCGTGTAAAAAAACCGCCAAAAGCTTCAGCAAATGTATCTTCAATTTCTACACCATTTAATTCCATCTTAATTATTACTCCTTTTAATTGATTATTTTAATAATAAAAATTATAATTGTCGTATGAACTAATAGCGTTCTATTTTATATAAAATTTTAAAAAAAAAATAAAAACCTTGAAAAATTGTATGGAATTATATTTTCAAATTAAAACAGAAATTACTAACGATGTTGTAAAAAATGAGTGAAAGAGTACTAAAAATTGGAATATTAAAGAATGGGACTATTGGATCATCTTTATTACTCGCTTTCTTAATGGATGAACGTGCTGAGGCTACGAGAATTAATGTATACGAAGTTACATCTGGTGCAAAAATGCACCCTCCCGAAATGTGTACAAAAACTATGGAACAACTTTTAAAATGGGAACCTGAGTTAATAATCATGTCAAGTCCCAATGCTGCTTTACCAGGGCCAAAATCAGCAAGAGAAATGGCAGGAAATACCCCCACTATAATTATTTCAGATTCGCCAGCTAAAAGAGCGGCAGATGAAATTAAAGAGAAGAATATGGGATATATATTAGTAGATTGCGACAGTATGATTGGAGCACGTAGACCTTTTCTTGACCCAATCGAGATGAGCATTTATAATTCTGACTTATTAAAGGTTCTTGCAATAACTGGAGCACTTCAAGTAATAACAGAAGAATTAAATAAAGTAATTATGGATATGCTAGAAGGAAGGACACCTACCTTACCCCAAATAATTGTAGACTCGAATATAGCAACAGAAGCAGCAAAATTCTCAAATCCATATGCAAGAGCAAAAGCTATTGCTGCTTTTGAATTAGCTGCTTCAGTTTCAAAAATTACTGGAAAGGCTTGTTTTCAATTAAAAGAGAGATCTGAATATATGCCATTGCTCGCATCTGCCCACGAGATGATGAGAACTGCTGCCATTTTATGTGATGAAGCAAGAGAAATTGAGAAATCTAATGACACAGTTATTAGAAGACCTCATCATTCTAAGCAACAGATCTTTTCTAAAATTGGTCTACATGATAAAGAACAGTAATTTACCAAAGAGGTAGAAAAAAGTTCTTTAAACCTATTTTTTTATTTTAATTTTGTTTTTTAGTGTGCTAAAATTCAGAGGATTTTAAATAAATCTTCAAATTTTTGAAAGCCTCTCCATTTAAGGCTCCCATTACTCCTGCAAAAACTTCAGGTCGTTTACTTCTTGTAACTGCCATTAAAACTGCTCCATTAATGACTTCTTTTACTAATATCCAACAATCTTCTGATTCATACACTACAGTTGATAATTTTAATGGAGATAAATTTGTAATATTTTGAAATTCCATAATTTTTTGATAGATGCTATAGATATTTGAATCCAACGTCCCAATCTCAAATTTCATAAATTGCAAGGGTTTTGATTCAAATTTACCGAACGTCGATGTAATTAATAGGCCATCAGGTTGGTTAAATAAGAGGTATTCTGATAAAGTATTGATTTTTAATTCATCTAATAAATGACGAATCTTTCCCATACGTTGTAAAGATAAAGTATTTTTTTGGATCTCAAAATCTAATATTTCAATTAGTCTGTGCTGAGCGCTTCCTTCTTTTACTGACACTGGAGTAAAAGAAATTTTATCAAGAAGTTCTCGATTTAATCCCTTTGAAAGTATTTCGTAATATTCATCCTCTTTTGATTCCTGTAAATCAATTTTATTAAGTAATACATACGCCTGATCAATTTCAGGAGAAAATTCGAACAAATATTTCAAGAAATTATTAAAAATATCACGAACTCCCACGTCCACGAGAGCAGAATCTACCATAAATACTGCTGTGGTAACCTCGGAAAATATGAGTTCACGCTGAGATTCAGAAAAATAACGCTCTAAATACCGTTCTTGCCCACCCAAATCCCAAATTGATAACTCTAAAATCCCTCGGAAAATAAAATTTTCTCTAGAAACGCCCTTCGTAGGTTTTAAATTTAGAACTTTCATAAAATTATATCCTAAGCAAGTAGTTCTCATAAGGGACGTTTTTCCCGCTCCAGCTGGTCCAAAGAGTAGAACTTTCATCTTATTTCTTGTTTTTTTTAGGTTGTAATTAAGAAATCAATACATTAATATTATTTTCTATGAAATTAATTGATTTTATATAATCTTTATAATTTTATCTTTATTTAATTTTTTCTAATTCTTAAAAAAAGGATTTTATTTTAAAGCAAATTGATTATATAACAATTCAATTAAATATAATTTTTAATTTGATAAAAAACGATATATATTTAATAACAAAAATAAGGATTAATATAAAATGGATCTTTCAAAATATATACGAAATGTACCTGATTTTCCAATTAAGGGAATTCAATTCAAGGATGTTACTACTTTGGCAAAACTTCATGCACCTTTTAAAGATTCATGTGACCAAATAATAGAACACTTTAATAATAAAGGAATCACTAAGGTTACTGCAATTGAAGCAAGAGGGTATATTTGGGGAGGAGTGATAGCATATCAATTAGGAGCTGGGTTTGTTTTAATAAGAAAACCAGGAAAACTACCAGCTGAAACGATTAGTGAGACGTATGAACTTGAATATGGTACTGATACTATTGAAATGCACCGTGATGCCATTGAAGAAGGAGATAAGGTATTAGTATTTGATGATTTACTAGCAACTGGTGGTACGGCGAAAGCAGCATGTAATTTAGTTGAAAAAGCTGGTGGAATAGTTGTAGGGGTAGCTTTTATAATTGAATTAACAGGAAGTTTACATGGCAGAGACAAATTAAGGGGTTATAATTTAATATCTTTAATCGAGATTCCTGTAGAAGAATGAGTTATAATATTAAAAAATAATAAATATGTCTTTTTTTATATTCCTTCCAACTCATTAGGAGTATATCCAAAAGTGGTATAAAACCTCTTTCGTACTTGTTCTAAATTAAAAACTTGTGTTTGTGCTCCTTTAGTTTCAACAACAAACGACCCAATAATAGCTCCTAATCGACAAGAATCTAATAGAGTCATATTTAATATTAAACCAGTCAATAATCCCGCGCGATATCCATCACCAGCCCCAGTTGTGTCTTTTACTTCCTTAGGAATTGCAATTGGGATACTAATTTTAAATGTTTTATTACTTATATCTTTATAAATAAATTCAGATCCTTCTGACCCTTTAGTTAAAATGATAGCTCTCACGAATTTAAGTATATCTTCTTCACTTAACTCGGATTTTTCTTTTATTTTATTTATTTCATAATTATTACCAATCAAGATTTCTGATTTCTTTAGAATATCTAATAATGTTTGTTTTCTAAATAGTGGAGTCACTTGACCAGGATCAAATATAGTGGGAATTTTTAAATCAGATAACTGATCAGCAAAATTAGTCATGGCATCTATACTCTGTGTAGAATTAATTGCATAAACATACTCTTCAGGATTAGATATTTTTACTCTTAAATCAATATCCTTACCCTTATCTAAAGCACCGCCATGGAAAATGATCATTTGATTAGCTTTAATATCATTAACTATATAACAAGCCGCGGTGAAAAGATCTTCGTGCTCGTCAACTAATAATTCAATATTTTTAAACTTTTTTATATGATCCTTATATCCTAATCTCTCAAAGTCATTTCCAACCGAACCAAATAAAGAAGTATTAGCGATATTTAAGAGTCCTAGATTATATGCAATGTTACCTGCTGTACCTCCAAAAAATTGATGACGACTATCAGCTGTAACAGTACTTTGATATTCTTCTTTATCGTGGTCAATTGATACTGCATTAATAAAACTTTCTTTGAAACCCATTATATAATCAAAAGCCAATGATCCAAGAATTAGTATTTTGGTTTTATGCATGAGATTTTAAATTAAAATTAAGAAATAAATTTTATAGTATTCTAACTTATAATAACTCTTTATAGGAACTGCTATTTTGGTAAAATAATTCAATAATTTCCCCATTTGAAAATAATTTATTAAATTTCAAATATTATTATTTTAAAATACTCTTAATGGAATAAAAATGGGACAACAAAAGATTGGAATAATTGGCGGTTCTGGATTAGATAATCCGGATATTTTAAAGGATGCTAGAGATATAGAAGTTGATACACCATATGGAAAACCCAGTTCTCCTCTAAAGATCGGAAAAATTCATGATGTTGATGTAATTCTCATAGCAAGACATGGAAGAGAGCATACTATACCACCAACACAAATAAATTATAGAGCTAACATACAATCATTAAAAGATCAAGGCTGTACTCATATTTTAGCTACAACAGCTTGTGGAAGTTTAAGAGAACAAATTGGAAGAGGTGACCTTGTTATTCTTGATCAATTCATTGACTTCACTAGACTTAGAAAAGTATCCTTTTTTGAAGAGTTTGCCCCTGGTGATATGAAACACACTCCAATGGCTTATCCTTATTCAGAAGAATTAAGAAATATCCTTATTGAAACAGCAAAGGAGCTTAATCTTAAATATCATGAAAAAGGAACTGTTATTACCATTGAAGGACCAAGGTTTTCAACAAGAGCAGAATCTGAAATGTTTAGGATATGGGGTGCGGATGTGATTAACATGAGTATCGCTTCAGAGACTATTTTGGCTAATGAAGCGAGTATTCCATATGCTGCTGTAGCAATGTCTACAGATTATGATTGCTGGAAAGACGATGAAGTTCCAGTTACATGGGAAGAGATATTAGATATTTTTGGTAAAAATGTTGATAATGTTATTGCTTTACTAACTAATAGCATAAAAAAAATTAGATAACCTTTCTATTTCTTTTTAATTTATTTTTTTAAATCCTAATGAATGAAAACCTTTGAGATTTATAGAAATCTCAACACTGCAGAATTTAATAAAATTATTATTTTTTTCTATATTTTATTATACAAAATATATTTTAAAGCTTATAAAACTCCTAGAGACTTTCAAAAATGGTAAGTATTTCTTTTCTCGGAGGTTGTAGAGAAGTAGGACGAAGTGCTGTATTAGTCGAATCTAAAAGTGGTGCTAAGTGCATGTTAGATTATGGGATTCGATTCCGAGGTGAAGAAAGACTTCCTCAAGTTACCAATATTGAAAATCTAAAAGCTATCGCTCTAACTCATAGCCATATTGATCATTCAGGGGGAATACCTTTTTTATATAAAAAGAAAAAGGTCCCATTCTTTACCAATTCTATATCTCTTGCTTTGTCTGAAATTTTAATTAAAGATATGATAAAAATATCAAATTACCCTTATCCATTTGGATATAGAGAATTAGATTTATTAAAACAAAATTCATATTTCCTCAAAAATGGAATAAGACAAAAAATAGCTGATGATTTCTTCATTACATTCATAGATGCAGGTCATATTCCTGGGAGTGTATCAATTTTACTTGAAGTAGATCAGAAAACAATTTTATATTCTGGTGATATTAATACGCAGATTACTAATTTAATTCATTCTGCGGATTATATGGATATACCAGAAATAGATACATTAATAATAGAATCTACATATGCTCTTAAAGAGCATCCTCCAAGAGATCAACTTGAGAGAGAATTTATAGAGAGAATAATGAATATAACGGATAATGGTGGAACTGTTCTAATTCCAGCTTTCGGAGTAGCACGCTCACAAGAAGCTTTACTCATTTTAGAGAAATACAATTATAATGGAAAAATTTTCATCGATGGATTAGCAAGAAAAATATCTAGGTTATGTTTAGATTATCCAGATTTTATCAAAAATATCAGATTGTTAAGAAATGCTTTGAAAAAAGCACATTTTGTATCCAAACCTAAAACTAGGACAGATATTAAAAAATCTAATGGAGTAATAATATCACCATCTGGTATGCTAAAAGGTGGTGCCGCAATAAACTATATACAATCTATATTAGCAGATCCATTCTCAGCTATATATTTAGTAGGTTATCAGGTAGAAGGAACTCCAGGTAGGTATTTATTAGATGAAGGAATTTTTGAATTAAAAGAAACTCGAAAAAATCGCCCAAATTTTGATTTGAGAATTGAAGCGCAATGTGATTATGATTATTTTGATTTTTCAAGTCATTCTGATAGTGTTCACATTCATGATTATATTGATAACCTGAATTTTAAAAGAAACACGAATAGTGATATTTTCTGTATACATGGAGATAATAAATCAACAACTAATTTAGCAAGAGAATTGGTGAACAAAGATTATATCTCAGTTGCTCCTGAAACTGGGGAGATTTACCAGGTTTAGAAGATCTTTTTCAAAATCTAATTCAATTTTTATTTAATTGATTTCGAATTGCTATATTACAGTTTTCTAGAAAGAGATCCACTTTATCAAGGGGGATCTTGGTTCCCGCCGCAGGAGGATGTCCTCCTCCAAGTACATCTAAATCAGATTTTTCACATGCATCTCTAATCGCTTGTGAGAGATTTATACCTTGATTTATGAGACTTTCGTGTGCTCTTCCTGAAACCTTATATACATCCTCATCAGACCTTTTTGTTAATCCAAATATAGGTTTTGATTTATCTACACCTTTGAAATGTTCAAAAATTAACATAGAAGTAATTGTTCCTATTATATTTTCAGGTATTACATCTTCTCCAAAAAAATATTGAATTGAGTCTTTTTCTTGAATTTTATTATTTTCTTGGATCCAGGAAAGTCCTTGAACCAATTTCTGTTTATAGTTTTTCAAAGCTTCTTTTGATTTTTGATAAATCTCCTTTCTATTTCCCATTGCAATAGCTATACCTAAAGAAGAGTTTTGAGTTCGACCACAAGCATTTAAAAGCTTAGAAAAATCCTTAGCATCATGAAGTTCTGAGCCAGACGCTTCTTCTTTTAATATATATCGATTAGCTATTAACTTTTTTATTATTTTTTTAGGTTCCATATCGAGTTTTATGGTTGCATATTCAATAATAGCAGAAGAGATTATTTGTTTCTCATCTTGGCTCAATTCGCTTAACGTTTTTACATTACCTTCAGAATCTTCCATTAAAATTCCTAAAGTTTTTAAGAAAATCAAAGATCTATTTACATCCTTAGATAATCCCGGTAGATTTAATTCTTTTGA
>JAHQWY010000417.1 GCA_029856445.1 Promethearchaeia archaeon | reverse complement strand
TTGATTTTTCTATATGATTACTAGCTGATTGGGCTCAGAACTTTCAATATCCATGGATTTAATCACAAAAAGTTGGTTTTTGACAATGATGGCATTTATTACTATTAATTTTAAGGTGGAGTAGTAATATTTAGGCTCTTATTTATATTCAGATTCATCTACAACCAAATTGGGATCAAGTAAACCTTTTTGAATTTTCCTTAATACATATTTCCGAAATTCCTTGCTTGTGAAACTTCGAGTTTCAAATTGTTTAAATTCCTCTACTTTTCTTCCTGATTTATTATTAGTTGTTTCAATATCCCGCATGACGTATTCTACCATCGCTGAGCCTAATAATATACTAAATAAAAAGGATGCGATTAAAGTAGCATTTTTCTCTTTGATCTCTCCTTTATCAATTGCTTTTTGAATTACTCGAGTTGTTCCTTCCAGATATTTAAATGGTTTATAATTTTTTTCAAATGGTCCTACTTTATCTGATGGCGGAGAGCGGATAATATGCATCATTCGAAAAGCAGTATAATCTTTTTCTGCAAACTCAAAAAAATGATTAAAAATTTCTAATAATAAATCGACAGTAGAACCAGTAAAATTTTTAATAATATCCCTAGTTTCATTCCGATATTGCTCATAAAACTTTTTCCTTATTGCAATCCATAGTTCTCTTTTGCTTTCTACATAATTATAGAGATTATTTTGACTCATATCTAATTTTTTTGCCAGTCTGCGTAGGGAAAAACCTTCTCGTCCATATTCTTGAAATAATTGCTTCCCTACTTCTAGAATTTCATCCAATTGTTGAGCTTTCTTCTCAGGTGATCTACTTCTTGTTTTTTTTTTATTATTGGAAACTATTTTTTCATCAATCATAGATTTCACAGAACATAAATATGAGTTTAAATTCACATAATAAATTTAAAATATTTTGTGATTCAAGTACTTTATGGTTTTTTTTTTTGAAATGGATTTCAGAATTTAATATGGTGTTGTATAATAGAGTCGAAATCTAAAGGATTAATCTTTAAAATTGAGAGAATGGCAACTGACGATGGTCCTGGAGTTCGTACGACAATTTTTTTCAATTATTGTCCCTTAAATTGCATTTGGTGTCACAATCCAGAATCAATTCCAAAAAAACCTCAACTTCAATGGATAGATCGGAAATGCATTGGTTGTAATAGTTGTATAGATGCTTGTCAAGAGGATGCTTTAATTTTTGAAGAAGATGGTTTACACATTAATAGAGAAAAATGTAATAGTTGCGGAGATTGTGCAGAAGCCTGTCCAAGTACGGCATTAACTATGTGGGGCGAGTGGTGGGATCTAGATATTCTTTTTCGCGAAATAGAGAAAGAAAGAATATTTTTTAATAAAACCAAAGGAGGTATAACCGTTTCTGGTGGTGAACCTACATTTCAACCTGATTTTCTCATCCAACTTTTAAAATTATGTAAGGAAAATGACATTTCCACTGCTTTAGACACATGTGGATATTCAAGTAAAAAAGTTTTTCAAGATTTATTGCCCTACGTTGATATAATCCTTTTAGATATAAAAGTTATTGATCCTAAACAACATGAAGAATATACAGGCGTTTCAAATAAAACAATTTTAGAAAATGCTAAATGGATTTCACGTTATACCAAAGAAAATGGAAAAATAATGTGGATAAGGACTCCAATAATACCATACTATACTGCCACGGAAGAGAATGTTAAGGGAATTGGAGAATTCATTGTAAATGAATTAAATAATATTCCTGATCAGTGGGATCTATTAAGTTTTAATAAACTCTGCGAAATTAAATATTCAAGATTAGGTAAGTCATGGCCTTTAAAAGATGAACCATTAATGACGAAAGAAGAGATGGAAAATTTTCTTGAAATTGCAAAAGCTACAGGAGCTAAAAACGTCAAGTGGTCAGGCTTAACTCGTTGAAGCGAAAAAAACAATTTTAATATTAACCTAAAGAATAAAATATTCTTTTTCTTAGTTCTTTTATTAAAATATTAATTACATATCACATCTTAAACAAGAATACATATTTCAGTTTTTCAAGTTAAAAAGGAAAAAAAAATATAAAAAATTGAAAAGGATTTAAAAAAAACTTATATTTCATTGAATACTGTTCTTGCGATAATATCATCTTGAAGCTCTTTTCTTAAATCTATGAATCGCGCAGAATAACCTGAAACTTTAACGGAAAGATCAGGATATTTCTCTGGATGAGCTTGTGCGTCTCTTAGTGTCTCTGTACTTATTGGATTTATCTGAAGTTCTCGACCGCCCATCTCTAAATAAGCTTCCACTATAGAGGTTAATTGTTCGAGCCCCTCGTCTGTTTCTAGTATGTTCGGATTGATTCTAATATTCATAGTTGCTCCATTAGTCAAATGAGGGTCAGCTGTGGCATAAGCTACTGATCGGAGTGCCATGGTAAGTCCATTCTTTTCCATACCGTTTCCAGGAGAAATACCGTTTGATACAGGTTCATAGGCTAATCTTCCATCTGCACTCGCCCCCAATGCTTTACCTTCCATAACTTGTGTTCCAGAAGATACGAGACAATTATGATATATACCATCACCGCCTCTTGCTTTATATTTTCTTGTAATATCACATAGGGTAGATGCAACCCATTTTGCTAGGTTATCTGTCCGCTCATCGCCATTTCCATATTTGGGAGCTTTATGTCGTAATTTTTCTCGAAGTTCTTCCGCTCCTTTGAAATTATTATTCATGTGGGTAATTAATTCTTCCATAGTCACTAATTTCTCTTCAAATACTGCCCAACGAATCGCAGCTAAGGAGTCTGCAACTCCACCAAGTCCTTGTGACCCCATTGGGTTGTTGTTATATTTAGCTCCGTTTCTAGTTGCGTCCATTCCGCTTTCGAGACATCCTTCTATTGTAGATGAAAGCAATGGGGAAGGTAGATAATCTGCAAATGCTTTATCCTTTAACTCAGCCTTTTTTACAG
>JAHQWY010000416.1 GCA_029856445.1 Promethearchaeia archaeon | reverse complement strand
ATTATTTTACAATAAAATTAAATACAATTCCTTATTTTTATAGTCATTTATGTCAAATCAAGTATCTTTTATTGTGGATTTAAATGAAACTGATTATGATAATATAGAAGTAGGAAATAAAGCTGCGAATCTAACTAAATTAATTCAAAATAAATTCCCTGTTCCTAATGCTTTTGTCATTAAAACTAATGCGTATGATGAGTTTGTGAGATATAACAATCTTAATAATACAATACAAGAATGTTTAGCAAAAATTGCGTATGATAATTTTGAAACCATTGAAAAGTGTTCTCAAAATATTCAAAAATCGATTGAGAATAGTGAATTTCCCTCAAGAATAGTAAATGAATTAGAATTAAAATATAAGGTTTTTTCTTCCTATAATGTTGCTGTTAGATCTTCAGCAACAGCAGAAGACCTACAGTTAGCTTCATTTGCTGGGCAGTACGACACATATTTGAATTTGAGGGATTTTTCTCAAATTCTTAAGCATATTAAGAAATGTTATGCGTCATTATGGGCTAATCGAGCAATAATATATAGAGATAAGAATAAAATCCCCCACGAGAAGGTTAAAATTGCTATTATTATACAGAATATGATATCTGCGAAGTCTGCTGGTGTGCTTTTTACCTTAAATCCAATATCTTCTAAAAAGGATGAATTATTAATTGAATCCAATTTTGGGTTGGGAGAATCAATTGTTTCAGGAAAAATTAATCCTGATCAATACCTTCTTCGAAAATTAAAAAGTGGATCATTTCGCATTCTAAATAGACGAATAGGTAGAAAAAAATTAGCATCATATCCAAAGTCTAAAGATACCGACGGAGGTATTGAATATAGAGAATTATCCGAAGATTTAACACAACAATCGTCTCTTTCTGATAGTGAAATTCTAAAACTTGCAAAGATAGGGCTTCAAATAGAAAAAAAATTTAAAAAAGTTCCTCAAGATATTGAATGGGCTATAGGTCAAGATGATCAAATTAATATTCTGCAAACTCGTCCCATTACGTCATTCAAAGCTGAAAAAACTACCTCTGAAATATTATGGAGCAGAGGTTATTCAGATGATTATTGGAATGATAATGTTACACCACTCTATTTTGAACTTTTAGGTGATCATATTACAAAAGTAGTTAATATTGAATTAAACGACATAATGGGCTATAAGCGAATGGATTCTGAATTATTAAAATTGTATAAGTCCCATGTATATTTCAATCTCAATGTAATAAAAAGAAAAATCGAAAATGAAATACCCAAATTCATTCGAAATAAGGATGTTTTAAATTATTTTCCAGAAGGTTCTGGTCCATATGGAAAAACTACAATGAAGAACCTTCCATTTCATATTATTAGTCGAATAGTTGCAGAGCTTAGAATAGGTTCTTATGATCCTAATGGAGCAATGTCTAAGACTGCTGAAGCGTATGAAAATTGGAATCAAGACACATTTATTCCCTATTGTAAGAAATTTGAAAAGAGTATTCAAGAATTTAGTGACCAGAAGGATTTAATTCGTTTAGTGGAAGAATTAGATAGAATTATGATTTCACATTTTCGACTTATTCGATATGGGATTCCTGTTCATAACATAGGTATGAACTTACTAGTCCAATATCTTCTTACTCGTTTTATTGGTAAAAAAGAATGTTATCAACTATACCCAATTTTGATATCCGGCCTTAAAAACAAATTAACAGAAACTAATGATCAAATTCATAATTTAGCTTCTCTTATTTATAAAACTCCAGAATTAAAATCAATATTCATTACAAAGGATTCATCAGAGATTTTTAGCACTTTATCTGCAAGAAAAGATCCCCCTATTCAAAATTTTTTACGTGAATTTAATATATTTTTAAATGATCATGGGGTACGTGGTTTTACCAGAGAAATTTATTACCCAAGGTGGCAAGAATCGCCAATGAAAAACGTTTTTGACATTCTAAAATCGCTAATTGCAGATAAATGGGAAGAACTCGATAAATTAAAAGTTAATAACTTAAAGAAAAGAGAGCGAGTTGAACTAATTGTCGAGAGTAAGATAAGATCCCAGCGATTTGGTATGCTAAAATGGAAAATTTTTTCCGTAATATTAAAAAATAGTAAGAAATACATATCTTTTCGGGAAAACCAGCGATATAACCTCGATAAATGGATTACAATGAATAGAAATACCTATTTAAAAATAGGAAAAAATTTTACAGAAAGAGAAATAATACCAGATGAGAATAAAATCTTTTTCCTCTGTAAACAAGAAATTAAAAATTTGATATTTGACAAATATTCCTATGAGGAAATTCAAAACCTTTCATCTGAAGTAATTAAACGTTATGAAGATTTCAAAAGATATGAAAATATTATTCCCCCTAAATTCCTCTTAGGTACACGAGAATTTGATGATCAATTACAATATAATGACAATACTATGGTCTTTAATGGTCTTCCAGCAAGTCAAGGTATTATAATTGCACCTATACGTGTCGTTCATGATATTAATCTCATTTCTACTGTACGATCGGGTGAGATTCTAGTCGTACCCCAAACAGATCCTGGTTGGACTCCTGTTTTTTCAAAAATTGGCGGATTGATAACAGAGACAGGTGGAATTCTTTCTCATGGCGCTGTTGTTTCGCGAGAATTTGGTATCCCCGCAGTAACTAATATTACAAATGCTAGTAAAATTTTTAAAACCGGTCAAATAGTAAAAATAAATGGTTATAATGGAACCGTTACACCTCAAAACTTAAATGAGAGAGGTTAACAAAAATTGGAACCTATAACTCATTCTGATCAAAATAATGACCATCCTGAATGGAATGAATCTTACTATTTTGTCTTTTATAGTAAGGAATATAATTTAGGAGGAATGACGAGAATTGGTTTTAAGCCAAATAAGCAAGAAGGAATGACTTTTTACTTTTTATATTTACCTGATGGTTCAGTAGCAGGATATAATTTGGTTCAAAAGGTTA
>JAHQWY010000415.1 GCA_029856445.1 Promethearchaeia archaeon | reverse complement strand
AAAAAATAAAAAGTATAAAAAAATATTATTAAATTAATTTCTCATATTCCTTAGATTTATTAGAGAGTCTCTTAACTTCTTTAGTCATTTCAGTTCCACCGAGTTTAAATATTTCAGAGGCGATTTTCGAAGACATTTTATATTTTTGAGCCGCTTCATTATAGTTTTCCTCTTTAGCTGCTAATTTTGCTTCTTTCTCGAGCGTCTTCATCTTGATTCGAAGATCTTCAATTTTAGTTGATCGAACTAATTCATTTAACTGTTCTAATTCTCCAGATAATTCCCAATTTATAGCTATTTTAATAGCATTTTGTGAGATATTGATTGATCTATCATAATCCTTCTCTTTTCTTGCAGTTTTAGCGATCTTCTTTAATTTACCTATCTCTTTTTTAGCACTCTTAGCATTGTCGATTAAAGTAGCGCCAGGTCTTTCTTCAATTGGAGCCGAAACAATTTCATGCTGTTTCGCTAAACTCACAAAATAGGCTTCTCTTTCAGCAGCACCCATTTGGGCAAGATCATTTACTAATTTTTGTTTTTCCTCTTGTGTTAAATTCACTAATCCTGAAACTTTTTGATTTATCAGAGCTAATTCCTGTTGAGAAATTGGTTGAGCTTCTATTGTCCCTATTTCTATTGGTACCAATATTTTCTTATCTCTTAATTCTTTGATGCCCATAAAGATTTCTGCTGTATCTTTATTAGTATTTTCTGTTGCTTCTTTTAAAAGCGTTGCGATAAAGAAGAAATTTCGATCAGAATCTTTCATTAAATTATTGGCTACCTTCAACACATCTTTTGAGTGTGGATTCTTTAGAGATTTAACATTTGAGAATTTATATGTGATTTCATGAGGTAGAATGATTGAAGTGCTTAATACTTCGTCAATTATCGGACCAGCGTTTCTAAATACGTTTAACTGTCCTCTCCAGTTAGGTAATTCCTTCTCATAGGATTTCTCAAATACATTTATAAAATCCATTAGATTCTTACGCAAAATGATCGAAGCTTTTTTGGATAAAACTAATGCAACCCGTATGTGTTCACCATCTGATAATAATAGCATTTTGTCACCATAGGAAATTTCATTTAATTCCTCTTGACTAGCCAAATCTCTTCCAAATGAACATATTGCCGAAATGAATCCACTAATCAATTCTGGGTCAATACCTTCTGTTCCAAAAGATTTAAAGAACACACATGTGCCACTTGCCTTGTACAAAACTAGGATATGTTCTAAATTAATAGCGTCATCGAAAATTGTTTTAACCTCTTTTAAAACTCGTGATTTTTCCCTTTTTTTAGGAACAACAACACCTTTATAAATTCCTATTGAACCACCAGCCACAGCAAGAACCGCTCCGATGATTATCAGATAAGGAATGAAATCCTCTAGA
This sequence comes from Promethearchaeia archaeon, assembly GCA_029856445.1. Lineage (GTDB taxonomy): Archaea > Asgardarchaeota > Lokiarchaeia > Sigyniarchaeales > SOKP01 > Loki-b32. The sequence continues at coordinate 1,594 of JAHQWY010000415.1, read as the reverse complement.
GATAAACCCGAATCACGTGCTTTTAAAATAATATCAGAAATATCCAGAGTATCACCAACGTGATAATAAGAGTCCTGCAATTCCACTACTAAAGTCATGTTTTTCGCATCGGCTCTTGAAAATACAGTGATAAACACTTCACCTGAACTATCAGTTGGAAAATATGAAGTAGGTGTTGCTGGTGAGCCATCGAAATAAGGGACAATCCTTACATTTGCATCAACTAAAGTAAGCCAATCTGTACCATTAAAATATTCGAATCCTAACGTAATATTAAAGGAATCTCCTGCAATAATCTCAGTTGGTTTATCTATGACTGTAATGTTTACTATATATTTAGCCTTTAATGTTAAATTAAAACTATAAGTTGCTTCTTCATAATTCGGAAGTTTGATGGTAATATTTATAATATATGTGCCAACATTCGCCAGATTAGAGGTATATATGTCCCCTCTATAAGTATTTGATACATAATTAAAACTCTCACCTAGTATACCAGAATTTGAGGAATTTCCGATCTGTATGTAATCTATCCTGTAAAATTCTGCTAAACCAGTCAATAATTTATCACCATTATCGACATCAGTAATATTCAAAATCGTGCGTAGATCTCTCTCAATAAAGCAACTGTAATTATTACCAATCCCTGTGAGTATCCCTTCACCAGTAATATCTTCAAATGATATCAAATTTATTTGTGTCGTATTTCCTCTTAAATAAAAATTGAAACTTGCCGTACTGTAATTATAATTTGGAGGAAGAGAAGCGTTTATTTCTAATTGAATCCAACCTGAAGTTAAATCAAAAACACTTACATTTAGGATATATTCCCCTTCGGTAGCTGTTGTGTATAACCAAATCTTATTCGAAGGCCTTGGAAGTAATGTTTGATTGTCTATAACAGTAATATTACTCACATCTAGTCCTGAAATACCTTCATTAATATCAGAATTATTAAATGAGAAGAGAATTGTCTGATTTAAACGATCCTTTTGAACAATAATATCATCTTTAGATATTATATCGATCTCAGTCTGAGCTATTGTTACTGTTAATGTTAGGGTAATATATTGCGTTTCATTTCGAGGAGCAGTGATATTGAATATACAGGTATATGGTATAACAGATGCAGTAACTCCACTTGTATCTAGTTCAATAGAGTAATTTCCAGGTGTACCCCCATCTTCAGATAGTAAGGCACTAAAACCTGTAGGAAGAGTCACTATACTAAGATTTGCACCCTGTATTGGATTAAGATTAATATCTGCATAATTGAAATTATAAGTTCTATTTTGTCCCTTTATCACATCTCCAAAATCTTTTGTATTTGAGGGATCTATAGTTGTGTTAATTCGAAGATAGAAGGTAAAATCAGTTGTAGCATTATTATAATACTGCTTTGAAGCTTCAAAGTTTATTGTATTCCAACCAAAAGCGTAATCACTTGTATTTAGGCTATATATATAATAGCCATCAGTTGCGTTAGTAGAAGGCGCTGGTAATGATCCGCTATCTTCAATTAATGTTGCACTGGTAATTCCTCTATTGCCCTGATTATACCCCGTATCATTATAATACAAAGTAATATTGAAAA
>JAHQWY010000414.1 GCA_029856445.1 Promethearchaeia archaeon | reverse complement strand
GAGAGCTTCTTCTGCATCAATAGGTCGTCCTGTAAGTATCATATCTAAAGCTCTACTTAATCCAATAAGCCTTGGAAGCCTAACTGTACCTCCATCAATTAATGGAACTCCAAATCTACGACAAAAAACACCAAATATGGCATTTTTTTCAACCACACGCAGATCGCACCATAAAGCAAGTTCAAGACCTCCTGCAACTGCATATCCCGCTACTGCTGCTATAACAGGCTTGGATAATTTTAATCTAGTAGGACCCATTGGACCATCCCCATCTTTTTCTACCCGATTTCCTTGTCCATCAGCAACATTTTTCAAGTTTGCTCCCGCACAAAAGGTTCCATTGGCACCCCATAGTACCGCAACTGACGCTTTACTGTCTTTTTCAAACTCCCTAAATGCATTCGCAAGTTGACCTGCTGTCTCTCTATCTACAGCATTTTTAACTTCAGGATTATTGATTATGACGGTATAAACTGGATAGTCTTTTTCAATATTAACTGCCATAAAAGAAGATAAGAATAAAAGAATTAAAAAAGTTAGATATAATTATTTCTGATCTTTTAAATACTCATTCATCTCAACCATGGTGCTCGTTCTGATTAGAGCAGCTTTAAGAAATTGAAATCCAATATCATATGTTGAGCCATCACCCCCTATATGAATAACATAGGGGATTTCACCATCGAATTGTCCTTTTGCCTTGCGGATTTTATAAGCTGTACTTATTGCTTCGGCTATTGTTGCTCCTGATTCAAAAAGATGATGTACCCAAGGAACTCTCCAAGATGTCACATTATCTTTTGATGTAGATACCTCTGTACAAGATGTATTGTTAACATAAACTATATTGTGACCCGCAACGGTTTGAGCTGCTGACGCTAATTGGTTCAAAACCATTCCAGCGCCACATCCGGGACAAAGACCATGTCCTTGCAATAAATGTGTTTGAGGTTCTAAAGTCTTACGATTTACTCTATAAACATCAATTGGTTTTTCTGCTCCAAAAGCTCTGATTAAACCTTTTAATTTTTCATTTCTTTGTTCTGTATAATAGATTATCTTGTCAATTTCTTCCTCCATAAATTTTGGTTTAAATAAATGCCTAAATCGTCCCATTGATCTTAAATAATCTACAAATTTATCTTTATCAATATCTAAACCTCGATAATAGGAGAATGTTGGAATTCCATCTTTCACACGAATAGTATATAAGGGCCAATAACCACAATCGGTTGCTAGCTTTGATATTTTTACAGCATCTTCTGATGCATGTCTCCACCCTCTCATACAATCTGAATATACTTGAATAAACGCCGATCCATTGGTTTTTAATGCTTCTATTACTTTTCCCATAAAATCATTTGGATAAGCTGGATTTGCAGTGGCTAAAAATAATGAATTTGAACCGTAAAAACCAAAAGGAGTAACGAGATCTTGCTTCACTCCAACTTTTCCTGGTATCTTTTCTCCCGCAGGACCCGTTGTTGTTGAAGCAAATGGAGGAGTTCCACCACTTTCTTGGATACCTGTATTCATAAATGCTTCGTTATCATAATTCAAAAATAGTACGTTGCTTTTTCCTTCTCTTGATACAATTTCCTCAATTTTGATACTATTTCTCTCTGGCTGAGACATCTTACATATCCACCCCCAAAATACTTGATTTAGTTTCCCTTACACCAAGATACATATATAACTTCCCTTTCATATCTGATACAGATTCCATCTTCTTTTTTGCTATAGCAAATTCATCTCTGGTGACATCACGACCTCCAAGACCAACTATAAAACTTCTAAATAAAGTCCCAAGTGGATATAATGCTGAAGCCACTGACATTGAAAATGGAGGCATGAATCCGTTTAATGAATCGGACTTTTCCAAAATGATAAGTTTTTCAATATTGTGGTCCTCAACAATTTTCTGTAGTTGCTCATGAGGAAATGGTCTATATGCACGGATTTTAATAAGGCCAATATCTTTATTTTTCGTCATCCAACTTATAATATTACCACACATAGATCCCATTGTTAAAAAGGCTGTTTTAGAAGAATTATCCAAATTGAATGTTTCAATTAAATCGTATTTCCTTCCTGTTGCTTTTGCAAATTCGTCAAAAGAATTCTTCATTATACCTAATACAGGTTGTTTTTCCTCATCAAGCCTCTTTCTTCCTTCCATAAAGTAATCTGGAGTTACAATTCCTCCCCATGTACCTGGTTTTTCTGTGGTAATATGGTGTCTTGGCTTTTTTGGGGTTAACTTCCTGACAACCTCATCTGGAATTAAAGTTAATTTCTGTACTGAATGTGATATAATAAATCCGTCATGAACAAACATCGTGGGGAAAAGAGAATCTTCTGACATCATTACAGAAAGAATAGCGGCGTCGTATGTTTCTTGCACATTTTCCGAGACAAAACAATTCCAGCCTAGCTCTGAATTAGCTTGAGTAAATTCCCAGCTATTCCATATTGATAGATTTGGAGCGTTAAATGCTCTAGCACTAATGAGCATCGTTAAAGGAACTCGCCATCCCACTGCCATTGGTAAAGCTTCTGTCATTAATAAATAACCTTGAGAGGCTGTAGCTGTAAATGTCCTCGCTCCAGCAGCACAAGCCGCTGTTGAATAACTTATTGCAGCGAGTTCTGATTCTACATTAATAAATGCTGCCTTAAGTCTACCATGATGAACTACATCAGATAAGCCTTCAACGGATTGAGTTTGTGGTGTTATTGGAAAGGCACATATGACATCAGGATCTGTTTGAGTTACTCCCCCTGCTACTGCATAATTACCTATCATTGTGGTCTCAATAGGTTCTTTAATTTCTTTAAAAAATATCCTCATAGGTTCAATACTCATAATTTTACCTCCTATTCTTCAGGTACAGCACATGATGCTGGACCTTGTTTTAATTTTTTACTTATAGCCTCTACAGGACAAATGTTTAAACAATTCAGACATGACTTACAATGAAAGCTATCTATTCCTGACATGTGC
>JAHQWY010000072.1 GCA_029856445.1 Promethearchaeia archaeon | reverse complement strand
ATGGGAGTTTATACAATAATTTTCCCCCAAGTTCAAGATGTTGACACTAATTTCGGAATTCAAAACACGTGGTTTAAATATGATTCAGCAACTTATGGCACTTCTCCCATTGGTACAGATTTAGTGATAGCAGCTCTTACAATTAATTTTACAGTAAATTCAGGAGAATCAGTATATTTTCTTTTTAACACTTTTGCTCTCGTATCTGGAGCGGGATTAGCATCAATTCAATTTAGATTTGTTCTAGACGGTGTGATAAAGGGCCCTCCTAGTTATCCCGAAGTGTATATCGCCAGTGATGGTGTAGATCAATACAATTCAGTTACCCTTCAAATTGCAAAAGAAATCTCCACGGGTCCTCATAATTTAACAATATGTATTAAAGGGACAGATGCGACAAATGGGATTAAAGATAGCACTTTATTAGTACAGACATTCATCCCTTAAAGTAGCTGGAGAATAACATTTAGATTTAGTATCTTGTTATTTTTCTTCTTTTTTTTAATTTTTACCTCATGTTAAGGCTCTATAACAAAATTTAAATTAAAAAGGTAATAGATACTTATCATGGAACAGACTAAATTGTATCTTTCTACCCACTGGTTTTTTTTCTTATTAACCTTTGTTTTTTCATGGTTTTTCTGGAGTATCGCAATTTTATTAAATCAAGTTTTTACATACTTTCCTACTATAATCTTTTATGCTCTCGGGGGATTTGGGCCTTCAATAATCGGCATAATATTAACGTATTTAAGTAAGGATAAAGATGAAATAAGAGATTTTTGGAATAGATCTCGAGATTATAAAAATATCAATTATCATTGGTATGGATCAATTATAATTATATCACTCACTCCGCATTTAATCGCAGGAGGATTATCACTTCTATTAGGAGGGAACGGTATAAGATTCGATCAAGATTTTATATCTAATTTATTTTTTTCTATAATTTTTTTAATTATCGGAGTGTTGGCTGAGGAATTCGGATGGCGTGGTTTTGTTTTAGATCCCCTCCAGAAGAAATATAATGCTCTTGCTTCAAGCCTGATTCTTGGGTTTTTTTGGGGATTATGGCATTTACCTCTATTTGTTATCAATGCAACATATCAACAGACCCTTGGTTTATTTTCCTTAGACTTTTGGATGTTTTTTATCGTTATCCTTCCTAGTAGTGTTTTTTACACTTGGCTATTCAACAATACTAGTCGCAGTATTTTATCGGCGATATTATTACATTTTTGCATCAACTTTTTCGGAGAATTATTTTCTATGGGCGTTCAAGTCAGAATAATTAGCAACATTATCGTTTTCATCTTTGCTATCTTGGTTGTGCTAATCTATGGATATAGACATCTTATTCGTACTTAAAAAGCCATCATCTGATTGGAGAAAGATATAGGAACTAAATGAAAAAGAATTGTATTAAAACAAAATAATATTAGTGGATCCTACGCTATTCAATTTACAAGATGGCGTGGACTTAATAATAATTCCTAATCAAACACCATAGCGATTAGCCTGCAATTTCAACCAAAACGTACCACATATTTTATAATTTATGAAACATAATGAATAGAGTTATAAATTTTCATAGCAACTAATAACATAATACTCATAATTTAATAATTTGGGTTAAAAAACCATGGATTTTGAAAAGGATTTCTCTAAAATAAAAGAAGCTAATACGTTTAAATACTTCTATAATGGAAACTGGTGTGAATCAAACACTGGCAAGACTATAACGATCCAGAACCCCTATAATAATGAAATCCTAGGGAATATTCAGTCCTGTAACAAAGAGGAAGCTGATGAAATAATAAATTGTGCAAAAGAGAATGTTGCTTGTTGGAGCGATACTCCCATTAATGAGAGAGCTGAGGTTTTAAGAAAAGCAGCAAATATAATGACGGAATATTCTAAGGATTTAGGGGAAATTTTAATGAAAGAAATTGGAAAACCCTTGGACAGTGCAATTTCTGAGATTCTTAGAACAGCTGACATTTTTAATATGACTGCAGAATCTGGTACTCTTATGGGAGGAGAAACGATAATGGGAGATGCTTTTGAAGGGTTTACACGAGAAAAGATATCTTTAACCTATAGAGTACCTCTTGGTGTTGTCTTATGCATTGGACCTTTTAATTATCCGTTCAATCTTACGGGATCTAAGATTGCTCCCGCATTAATAGCAGGAAATTCTATAGTTATGAAACCACCAACACAAGGAGCGATTACCCCTCTTCATTTTGGGGTGATTTTAGAAAAAGCAGGAGTCCCTCCAGGAGTTTTTAATATAATAACCGGGCGAGGATCTGAGATCGGGGATTATTTAGTTAGTCACCCTCTAATAGATATGGTTAGTTTCACCGGTTCGTCAGAAACAGGAAAAAATCTTGCGAAAGTAGCAGGTATGAAGCCCCTTCTTTTAGAATTAGGGGGAAAGGATGCTGCAATAGTGCTTGATGATGCGGATATCGAAATAACAACTAAAGCAATTGTATCCGGAGCGTTTTCTTTTAGTGGACAGAGATGTACTGCGGTAAAAAGAGTTTTACCTATGCCCAATATTGCAGATGAGCTGATAAATCGAGTAACAAATGAGGTTCGTAATCTTAGCATAGGTGATCCTGCTGAAAATAAGACAATAGGTCCTTTAATAAATTCAAAACAATGTGACTATGTACAAGGATTAATTAATGATGCTTTAGATAAAGGAGCGTTATTAAAATATGGCAATCAAAGAGAAGGAAACATAATCTGGCCTACTGTTTTAGATAATGTCACTACAGATATGAGAATTGCATGGGAAGAACCATTTGGACCAGTTCTTCCTTTCATTAGAGTTGAAAATATTGATGAGGCTATAGAAATATCAAATGCTTCTGAATATGGACTTCAAGGAATGATATTCACTGCAGATATTGATCTTGCATTTAACATTGCTCAAGAATTAGAAGTAGGAACAATACAAATAAATGGTAAAAGTGCTCGTGGACCTGATCATTTTCCATTTTTGGGTACTAAATCCTCAGGATTAGGCACTCAAGGAATAAAGTATTCAATTGAAGCAATGAGCCGTCCAAAAGTAGTAGTTATGAATCTTACGGAGAAGGGCAAACTTATTCGTGAGTGTAGGGTAGATTAATCAAGAAAAAACTTTCTTTGACAGTTATAAATCATCATAACTATTAATTAATCATGGATTAAAGTTGCCAAATTTTAAATTAAAAATTATCGTCTAATGTATTATAATACTAAATTATCAATGTTAGACACTTGAAGGTTAGCTTTTAGTAGTGTAACCATTTCACGAACTTTTGAAATCAATTATAAGGAAAGATCAAAAGATATTAATAAAAATATAAGAAAAAAGATTTTTAGAATTATAAGTTTAATACTCGCTTTTAATTAACATTTTTTTTAGTTAAACTCATGCTAGGAGAATTGATTATTCGTATCGTCTCCCATAGTATAGGTACCCTGATCAAACCAATTATCATCATTATTATAGGCTATATTCCCATCTACTACACAATATTCTGCAGACGAGCCAATCCATATTCCTATTCCTACACCGGAACCACTGTTAACACATGAAAAAACTGCATTTCCAGTAACGGTACTATAATCTCCGTCAATTCTAATTGCTGATATGTTGCTTGCAAAATTATGAGATACATCTCTAACAATATTTCCTGAAATAACAGAATAATTACTGTTTAAAATAACATAAATTCCAATTGACATAATATTTGAAATTATATTGTCTTTAATAGAAACATACGAACCAGTTGAGCATATTCCAAATTGAGTATATGAAATACGATTATCTGATATTATGCAAGACCAACTATCTGCTAAATAAATGCCATATACAGCTGTATCCATAATTATATTTTCTGACACTATATTATCGTTACTTAATATTAATTCAATTCCATTTTGAGCTGTTATTGAAGAAATTTTATTTCCTATTATTGTGTTATTATGAGAAAATTTTATCTGAATTCCATAAAAACTATTTATGATAAGATTGTCATTAATTGTGTTGAATTCACCGTTCTCTATATGAATTGGACTAGAATCACAACTATTAAATCGATTACCGGAAATATAATTATAATTACCACGAATATTAAACGCATCTAGATAAATATCGTAAATGATATTATCAGAAATATCTGCCTTATTACCGAAACCAGCGGGTTGATCAATGGCGAGATAAAGTTGATTAAAATAGCAATTCTTAATCCTTACATTATCTGAATAAATAGATATTCCTACACTAAATTTTAACCAATCGCCTAAAAATTGAAGATTATCAATGTACACTGGATTATCATTAATTTCTTCTATAGCAATTATCGCCTGGAAAGGTGTTGTAACACCAGAAGCATTTAACTTTAAATTTTGAATTGTACAGGAAAGAGTATTCGAAATGTTAAATGATCCCCAATTACCACCAGAATTAATAGTTATGGATGATGTTTGCCCTTGAATTATATAAGTCCCTCCACCATTGATATTAATTTCTCCGTTCAGTGTTATATCGCTTGTTATTGTAATTTTGCCTTGACCATTACCAATAGAATCTAATGCTTGTTGAACTTCTAATGATGATGCACAATAATAGCCTGGTGCATCACTTCCATCTGTTCCATTTATCCCATCAATCCCGTCTATACCATCTATGCCATCTTCCCCTGGAGGACCTTGGACTCCCTCAGTAATCATATCTTGGACAAATATATATGTTCCTAATCCTAATCCTGCTGCTCCCATAATTAAGGCAATAACCATCCCAATTATACTACTTTTATTTGCCCCCATCTTATTATCATTTTTAAAATTGAATTTAGTTAAATTTCAAGTTGTATCTAAATTATTTATACCTTCTGTTTTCAACTACTTATAATTATCAAATAATTACCGGAGATCAGTATATAATATTAATAAGGTTAGGATTATTCATTTGAGAATTATCAGGAGCATAATCATCTTCTGTTAAGCTAAATGCTTTATGATCACGTTTGCATATAATTTGAGTTATTAATTAAAGGTTTTAATTTTAACTTATTCTAATGGAATATAATATCAACTTTTTTTAAACATCTTCTCCTACAAAATATTATGACACTTGAAAGAAAAGATGCTCCTAAAACCTTCATTCCCATTTTTATGATATGGATTTTCCTATGCAATATTGTGGCGATAGTCTTAGCAATTATATGGAATATTCAATTTCCAGAGAGCTTTTATTTTGATGCAATGGTCTCAATGTATATCATCATTGCGATCAATGTTCTTAGCATTATTCTATTATATCCAATGCCCGGTATGGACCCAATAACTCCATTTCTAAAGGGTGCGCTCATTTGGTATGCAGTAATATCAATAATATATATTATTTTGGGTGCTTACATTGCACTTATCCCGGGGACAATCCAATTGCTAGGAGACCTTTGGTTTCATTGGAAGCGGAATAAGCTGATAGGATGAATACATTTTAAAAATCCATTTATATTCTAGCACTTATAATTAGAATTGCTGGTTTAGGGTTAGGAATTTATAGGGTTTTGTTACCCCATTCGAGTTGAAGAACGAATTATTGATACTAATTTCGGAATTCAAAACACATGGCTCAAATATAATTGAGGCACTTATAGTAATAATTCTATTACTACTAATTGTAGTTTCAAATTTTTGATTACAGCGTTAAAAAGAATAAAATAAATATTTATTTTATAATTTCAGGTTTAATCAATTCAGTTGGGATTTGTTTAGTTTTTTCTAGGTCCCTATTATCATAACCGAATTTTAAGACCTGAAATCCAATAATGAAAGGTACAACACTTAATAGACTTAAAACTAAAGCATATGGTAGTGTTCCATTTAAAGAGAGTAAAATACCTCCAAATATAGGGCCGATAATCTGTGCTAAATTATCTATTCCATTAGTGATTCCCATTATTTTACCTTGGTTTCGACTGTCTACGGAGCGACTTGTAAAACCTGTTACTATTCCTTGTGACATAGATCCTGCAAAACTAATAAAGAACAAAATAACTATTAATTCCCATGCTTGAGAGGTAAATCCTAAGAGTAAATAAGAAATTATATAACTACCTAATCCTATAAGTGCTGTCTTAGGATCTCCAATAGAATTTCTTAGCCGATTAAATACTAATAATCGGAAAAATATTTGATATACACCTAAAAGTGTTAATAAAATTCCAACTAATAATGGTTCAAGCCCAAGACGAATCCCAGCGAACAGACTAAAGGTTGTATGTAAAATTCCTCCCGTCATTGCAATAAAAGCATATTGTATTACAAGAATTAACGTCTTATTACCCCAAATAGAAGAAGATTTCATATCCAATTCTGTGATTACTGGTAAATCAGCTTGAGATTCTTTAAGGTCTGGCTTTCTTGGTAAACTTTCTTTCAAATATAATGAAGTGTAAACAAGTGTGAATCCTGTTAATATTGTCGCGAGGATACCAGGTCCGATGAAACCAAAAGAAGATAAAATCCCCCCAATAACAGGTCCTATTAAGAATGCTGAACCAAAAGCTATGCCAATATTCGTCATCTGTTTTGGGCGTTCTTCAGGAGACACTACATCACCTATAATTGCTCTTGCTATAGGAAATTGACCACTGAATATTCCATCTATAATTCTTGAAATTAATAACACTATAATGTTATTAGAAATTATTAAAATGATAAAACCTACAAAAGTTCCTGCTAAGGAAATCATCATCATAGGCTTTCGACCATAAGTATCACTTAATTTGCTAAGGATTGGCCCAAAAAAGAATCCAAATATCGCATTTATGCTTAATAGAAATCCAATTATTACTGGAGATGCATTGAATTCAGCTATAAAATATGGTAAAAACGGAAGAATAATACTAAATCCAAGAATATCCACAAATACAGAAATCCAAAGTGGTTTAAGATCTCTGTACTCATATTTTTTATGCATAATAAAATAGATAAAAAGTGAATTATAAGAATTAGGTTAATAATATATTCACTTTATCTGTAATTCAATAAACAGACTTAAGCAATATCTCATTCCTATTTTTATTTTATAATTAAAATTGATTTCTAATCAGAATGCTTTTGATTCATTATAGAACGATACACTAATTCATATCTTTAGTGCATTTATTTTAGAAAAGGCAATATCAAAACTTTATCTTATATCTTAGTAAATAAAATGTAAATCTCGTTTTCCGTATTTTTTGCATCGTTTCTTGATCTTACTCAAGTAATAAAACGGAAAGTGAATGTTTAGGAAATGAAACCTTAAACTCTTCGCCAGATACATTTAATTTAAACTCTCTAGGAATTACAACATTAGGATTCTCAAAACTATTATAAGATTTTAAACTTTCCGAGGTTAATATCGTTCCAGAGGATGATCTAACAGCAAAATCAGGGATTTTAATTTGACAGGCTAAATCCTCAAGAGCTCGATTTACGACAAAGAGATAAACTTTGTTATCACCCACTTTGACAGCAGCTACATCTAATACTAAAGCGTTTGAGTCTTCTAGGTTAGGGCATTCAATTTGAGTTGATATTGATAAGCCCCCAGTACAAAGTTTATACATTTGAAATACAAAATAAGTAGAACGTAAAAGCACACCTCTCTCATCTGCATAAATAAGCCCTCGCGTATTAATAACAGGAGAGTAATTTGCTATTGAAATATATGCCGCTTTTCGTAGGATAATGTTTAAAAATCCTGCAGTATAGAGTGCATGAGCCAAATCGTATTGTTCTGGGGCTTTATTTCTGTCATTTATATCTGTCGTCCATGGACTATGGATCCATCCATACTCATTCCATTCAGTTATAGCTACCTTGATCACATCATCTCTTCCGACTCGTTTACAAGCATTTTCTATTTCTTTAATTAGTACCCTCAATGTTCGATCTATTTTTCTCAATCCTAAAGAAGCGTTTACATGAGATATCCGTTCTTCGGGATCGCCTATTTGAAGATAATGATGCCAGTTGAGAGCATCTATTTCTCTTACAAGATCATCGTTCGAAAGAAGTTGAATGTTCCATCTCGGAGGCCAACCGGGATTTGCCCCTACAGCTACAAACTTAAGCGAAGAATCGGATCTTTTCATAGCTTTAATGAATTTAAGAGCATCCTTTCCATAATCCCTTCCATTTCTGTAATAACCAATTTGCCATGAACCCCAGACTTCATTCCCTAATCCCCACCATTTAACATTCAAGGGTTCTGAATATCCCGCTTTTGCACGAAGCTCTGCTTCTGGGCCATTAACAGCATTACAATAACGGACCCAAGCAGCAGCTTCTTCTGGCGTTGGATTTTCATCGCTACCTCCAACACCCACACAAATCATAGGTTCGGTGCCGATCCGTCTACAATGTTCGATAAATTCAGTCGTTCCAAAATGATGACTTTCAAATTCATCCCAAACGGGATTTTTACGAGCTACACGTTCATTTTTAGGTCCAGCACCCCATTTCCAATGATATCCACTAGTATAATTACCTCCAGGCCATCTTAATATAGGAGGTTCAAGGTCTTTCAGTGCTTTTTCTACATCCAAGCGAAATCCATTTAAATCTGAATGAGGGGACTCCTCTTCATAAATCCCGCCATAAACTTGGCGTGGAAAATGTTCAATGAATTGTCCCAAGACGAAAGGATTAATTTTTCCGATAGGTTCATTCAATTTTATTAGTATTGATGATTCATGCTCAATCATTTCAATCAATTTCTAATTTAATTCTATTTCTTACTCAAGAAGATGTTTCAATACATTAAATTATAGTTCTAATAATAATAACTTAAAGTAAAAAAATAATATATCTTTCTTAATTAGATATAAAAAGATTATTTTTGAGATTGTAAAAAGCTAAAAAGAGATTGGTTTATGTGTCTAGATATACTAAAGAAGAACTATTTAATTTAGGTAATCAAAGAACCTACAAAGGAAAATATCTAAACGAAATATCTTTTCCTTTAGGCGGAATTGGAACAGGCTCTATTGGATTAACTGGTACTGGTTCATTGAAGGATTTTGAAATTTTCAATAGACCGAATTTTGGGAGTTGGTATCCAAAGACATTTGGAATCATAAGAGTTCAAGAAGAGGGTAAAGATCCCGTCTGTCGAATTTTAGAGGGTCCAATGAGACCGCCTTACACCCCAAAAGATGGTGGAGCTTACCATTGTAACGGAGAAGGTTTTCCACATATGGATGAATGTGAATTTCGTGGCGAATTCCCATTTGCGTGGATTAATTTTAAGTCAAAGGATATGCCCCTAACTATAGAATTAGAAGCATATAATCCATTTATTCCTAGCGACGAGGATTCTTCAAGTTATCCTGCAGCGATTCTATGCTATCGAGTGACCAACAATTCTCAAAATGATGTAGATGTTAGCATTATGTGGTCAATGCTTAACTTGGTTGGTCTAAAATCAGGACCTAGTCAAGGAATGGTTTTTAGTGCTACTGATACTCCACGGGAAAGATTAATAAATGAGTTCAGAGAGGATGAGGGTTTGCATGGTATTTACTTCAATACAGAGGAATTTGATAAAGATCACCCAAACTATGGGAACGTATCTTTAACAACTCCGAATGAGAACTTTAAGTATACTCCTTTTTGGCCTAGAACTCATTGGTTTTCTGCCCTAAGCGAAATATGGACATCTTTTAAAGAACAAGATTCAATACCATTTAGCGGGAAGATTCGCATTATTAAAAAGGCAGAAGCTGGTGCTTTATTAATCTCAGAAAGGATCTCCCCTGGAGAAACCAAGTTTTTTACTTTTTATATTACCTGGTATTTTCCGAATTTTGAAAAATATTGGTATTTCTTCCTAATGGATGATCAAGTTGAAGATAGGCCTGTATGGTCAAATTTTTATGCTTCACTTTTTGAGGATGCCTTTGATGTTGCAGTGAAACTACATAAAAATAAAGATTATTTATATGGGACAACTAAAAGATTCCATGATGCCTTATTTTCAAGTACCTTACCTCCCTATATAATTGACGCTGTGGCAAGCAATATTGCTATTCTGAAAACAGCTACTTGTTTAAGATTAAAAAATGGTGAATTTTATGGTTGGGAAGGTACATCAATTAATCATGGTTGGTGCGAAGGAACCTGTAATCATGTCTGGAATTATCAACAAGCTCTACCATTTCTTTTCCCAAGATTGGAAAGAAGTATTCATGACTTAAATTTCAAACATAACTTTGTAAAAGAAGATTCCGGACTTATGCGATTTCGGTTACAAGTACCACTTCAAGCTCTAGAATTTAATCCCTCGTTCGATAGCGCTATTAGTCGGGCAATCGATGGTCAATTTGGTATGATAATTAATTTTTACCGTGAATGGAAAATCAGCGGAAAAGATGATTGGTTGAAAAATCATTGGACAAATATTCAAAGATCTCTTGGGTATGCATTCGAAGAGTGGGATAAGGATAAATCTGGAGTATTAGAAGGATCTCAAGGAAATACATATGATATAGATTTCTTCGGACCAAATCCCCTTTCAATGTGCTATTATTTAGGGGCTCTAAAGGCTGTTTCACTTATGGCTAAATTTCTTAGGGATAACACTAAGGCAGAATTATATAATGATATCTTTGAGAAAGGAACAAAATGGATGGATTCAAATTTATTCAATGGTGAGTATTACATACAATTATACAACCCACAAAAGCGAAAAAAGAATCAAATGGGTGTTGGATGCCTAATAGATCAATTATTAGGACTTCAATTATCTCGTATTGGTGGGATAGATAACTTTTTAGATGAATCAAATATCAAAACTACCCTAAAATCAATATTCAAATATAATTACAAACCTAATATGCATAACCATGAAAATAACGCTAGATTATATGCAGTTAATGAAGAAGCTGGTACTATAATTTGTACTTGGCCAAAAGGAAATGAACCTAAAATTCCCCTTCCATATGCCCATGAAGTATGGAGTGGTCCTGAATATCAATTTGCAGCCCATTGCATTATGGAAGATTTACTAGAAGAGGGCTTAACAGTCGTAAAAAGTGTACGAGACAGGTATGATGGATATCATCGTAATCCATGGGATGAATTTGAGTGTGGTCATCATTATGCTAGGTCTATGGCCTCATATGGCTTACTCAATGCGCTTTCTGGTTTCTTATTTGATAAAGGAGTAGGTTATCTTGCTTTTTCACCAAAAATATATAAAAATAATTTTAGATGTTTCTGGGCTTTGGACAGCGTTTGGGGGCTATATCATCAAGTAAAAGACTCCATTAGAATTGAAGTTCTGTATGGAGCAATAAAACTTAATAAAATCCATTTGGCTGCCTTAAACGATATAAATTCCATAGATATTAAGATAAATAAAATGAATATTGAGCATTTGGTTGAGGATTGTGATATAAACTTTCTTGAAAGTATTGAGTTAAAAAATGGAGAAATATTAGAAATAAGTATTATATAACTTTCATAAAATAAAAAGAAAATAACTTATTAAAATAGAAGAAACTATAGTCTATTTGATGTTAACATTGATTAAAGAAAAAGAAAATAAAAAAATTAAGATTAAATTTTTGATTCTTCCTCAATCTTAATGGCTTCAGCTTTTGCTTTTACCGTTGCTACAGAATCGAGAATCTTTTGATGGAAAATTGTTTCAATTTCTACCATATTCCTAAGAATTTTTTGCATAGTTTCTAATTTCACTCTATTAAAATCCTCAGTTGCTGCTTTTACATCGCTTTCTTCTTTGGCAGCCTTATCTTTCGCAGCTTTTAATTCTGTTTCAGCCGTTTGTAATTCATTTGGCTTTAATTTTTCTTTTGGTTTGCTTTTAGCTTTATTTAGACGCTTTTCAGCTTTTTCTAATTCTTTTGTAGCCTTTTCAGCTTCTTTCTGTTCTGTTTGGAGTTTTTCTAAGCTAATTAAAAGTTCATTTAAGGGGGCAATATATTCTTCTTGGAGTTTTTTGACTTTTTCGGTACTTTCTTTATCAATAATTTCAAATGTAGAAGCCAATGAGCCTATTGCTTGTCCTAAGGAAGGAGTTTCAGTTTCAGCATAACTTTTTAATGCAGTAACCGTATTTTTGATTTCCTTTGTCACATTTTCTACAGCATTAATATATTGATTACTTTCTTTTATTAACTCACTAATCTTATTGCTTGTAATTCCTAAAGCATCTGTTAATTTCTTAAACATTTTTAAACACCTTCTTTATGGTTAGAGATCTAAATTATGTAGGATTTTATAACATTTTTGTTTATAAAAAATCAAATACATCTCTTTATACAAGAAATTTAAATTTATTAAATGCAATCGCTTTAATTAAACTTTATTATCAATACTTGCTAGCAAATAAAAGCTATCTCATTTCTCAATTAAACTAAAAAAAAAATAATTTAGGTTTTCGTATACTTCTATCTTCTTTTTCTCAAATAGAAAACAGAGATGGCTAAGATTCCAATAGCAGATACGGATATTATGGCAACAATAATAGTAGTTGTACCTGTAATCGCAGATGTCATTTCTTCAGGAACTAATAAGGTCCATGTTGATAAAATACTTGATTCTGCAATGAGATAACCATCTTGATTCGTTGTTGGGATGGTGAGCCATTCTTCATTTTCATTATCATAATAAGCCCACTGACCTAGTCGGTTCTGATTAGTTTCTCTGATTCTTAATCTTGCTTTTAAAAACTCTCCATTATAAGGACATTCCGATTTGCATTTACACTCAGAATCACATTTGCATTGACAGTCACATTCACAATTACATACGGGGTCGCATTCACATGGGCAATCACATATACAAGAACATTCTGATCCACATTTGCATTCACAATTACAGGGACACACACATTCAGGTTCACATTTGCATTCACAATTACAGGGACACACACATTCAGAGTTACATCTACATTCACAAAAACAAGTTGCGGTAGATTTCATTGTAATACAAAAACCTTCTAGATATCGATATGCATTTCTATTCCTCACCCTATGTAGACTTCCATTCATTAAACCAAGTTGTACTTCCTCCCTGGTACATGTCATAGTCATTCTAAGGTTATTATCTCCTTCAACATCAATAATGACGTCTTTATCTCCGATTCCTATAGCATCACAATTAATTTCTAATTCTAGGTCAATATTACCACAAATTGTTAATCTTGTTCTTTCCTGAAACCAAAACATAGTCCTGACGTTACTTTGTAGTTGTGTTTGAATTGTATCACCTTGAACTGTTATTGTTTGGTCTGGAGTTTCATTTGCCCTTACG
>JAHQWY010000413.1 GCA_029856445.1 Promethearchaeia archaeon | reverse complement strand
AAACTCTTTCTGGAGAATTTCATGGCTTGATCAAGGTCCCCCATATTATAGTAAGTGCTCCCATTTAAAGCAAGAGTTTGTGAAATACCTGCCTGATTATCCAATTCTTCAAATAGCCATAAACACTTCCTACCGTGTTCTAGAGCGTTATTTAATTCTCCATTTCCACTGTAAATATATCCAATTATCAATAAAGTATATGCGATGTTAAGTTTCCCCCCTAATTTTTCTCGTAAAACAAGACAACGTTGTGCTTGTTCTAAGGCTAAATTGTAATTACCTTTGAAAAAATAAATCCAGGATTTCATGTGCAGTAAGCTTGCTTTTTTCCCAGAAAGATCTAGTGAGGATTCAGATTCAAGGGAATTAAGAAGTTCTTCTGCCTTTAAGGCAAAATCAAGGGCTTCATCAAATTGTCCGAGAAATACGACATATGTTTGAAGAAGGAGAGCAGTAAAAGATTCAGAAATTTTTTCTAACCTTTGACTTATTCGAAAGGCACGTTGGCCTTCTTTTACAGCATTTTCATATCGATGGTAAGCTGTATGTATTCTTCCTTTTAAAATGTGTATAGTTAATTGCTCTTCATCAGTGAGTCCTCCTTCCTCTTCCAATTTTCTAACTATTTCAAAACTCTCTATAAATTTATTTTCATATCTTAACTGTTTAGCATATAATAATTCTTCGGATTTCGAATCGGGCAAGGTTGTTCCTCTAAAATTACATTTTTAATTGATAATAAAGAAGAAAATTTTGCTTTTAAGACTTTATAATAAAGTTAAAAAAAAGTATTAAGATTTAAAAAACAAAATCCGTGAGTATCTAACTGAAAGTATAGATATGCGACTTTTTTTCCTATCTCGATTTTCATAACCCTTTCCTTAGAAAGTGATGACTTACTCAAAAAAATGTTTACCCCTTTAATTCTCTTATATAAGTAGGAAAAAAATGGGAGAGTTTTCTGCAATTTGACATTAAATGAGACTTCATGGAGCAAGATTAAAGCAATATTCTCCCGTTGACATCGTAGTATAAGAGGACATAATATATTATCGTAAAAGTTGTCAAGCATAGAAGTTCTCTTTCTGATATCATTAGCTTTAGAAATTTCAAATCGTAGGTGGTGTGAGATATTATCGATTACGATGAATCTTAAATCAGGAGGAAAAAGGAAATTTTGATTTGTAATTTTTCTGAGTAACTTAGTTTGTTCTGAATATAAAGGAATAACACAACTGGGAGTAATATAAATATTATTCAGAAAATAATCACACGTTTCTTTATCATTATTATACATCGAAATTAATCTTTTTTTAGGAAACTGTTCACTTGCCTGAATCCAAAAACAACTATTTTTACTATTTACTAATGATTTACTAACTAAATAAAGAGCAAGTGAGGTTTTTCCTGTTCCCGATTCCCCAGAGATAGATAATATTGTGTGATTCTGAAAAATTTGTTCAAATCCTTTTAGAACCATGTCTTGTAGTGCCATATTTCACTCATCTAATAACTCTAAAACTTCCTGCTTCGTTTGTTCTATTTGTTCTTCTCTACTTTTCTCTTTAACCGTATCATTATATCTTTCAGGATTATTTGACCCAGGAGTATTAAAAAGTTGTTGGAGCATCATGAGAGTTATTATATCATCAAAGCTACTATTCTGTTGCTGTGGGTTGCCTTTCATGAAACCAAATACTCCTCCACTCGGCCCTGCTCGTTTTGATTTGACATATAAATACCCTGCGATGAAAATTCCAATGAATATAACCGCATAAAGAGGATTTTGCTGGAAAAATATGAAAAATCCAATTATCAACACGATATAACAGAGCCCTTTCATTTTTTTACAACCTCATACTATTCCTCACAATTCGTATAATATCGATCAGTTATTTCAAGCTTAAAACGTCTCCTTACTAACCTTCTTTTAACTTTTGCAGGGATTTCTCCATTCCGATATCGAATTTTATTGATAAGAATACGTATGGAGAGGAAATAGTATTTTAGGAAAAAATAGCTTAGAATAATGATAAAATAATAGAAAAATTCATAGGGAAAAATGATATTAAACCAACCAACTAATGCCCATGAAATTAAAAAAGAAAGGGTAATAAGAAAAATTTGGTATTGGCCATGTTGAGGGTCATTCTGATATCCTTGTTTAATTCCAGCAAGATCAGTTTTTGAAGGTGATATCGTTAATAATATTGATAAAATGCAAAAAACAGCAATTATTCTGAATATAGGATTAAATGAAGTGCTTAATACAACCTGAAGTAAAAAATAAATAATCCATGTGCCAATTAATAATGGTGCGAAGGATATGAGGAATGCTTGTGTAAATGAAATTTGGAATGGTTGTCTAAGGGAAACTGAACCATGTGGTGCCGCACTACTTGAATTTTCTGCTCGATATTTCACCCTCATATTATATGCAGGAACACCAGTAATCAAACATATTATACGATGGGATAATTCATGTACAATGACGCCTACAAAAAAGAGAAGATGTTTGAATGTATTACCAAAACTTCCTAAATCTTTTACATACAAGAGCCTATAGCTTGTATACCCTATTAGATATATGACAGGTAAAATCGCCAAAGCAATTAGTAATATTAGTCCAAACATATAGTTTTTTTAAATTATTCATATTTAAAGAAAAAATTTCGAGAAAAAAATTTCTCAGAAAATTCTAACTTACTTTTTTGTCTGATTTTTTCTTCATGATCATCAAAATTTAATTATTCTGCCAAATTGCTTGATTTTTAGGAGAAAGAGAATTTACAACTAAACCAGCATCAATTCTCAATAGATTCAAATTATTCTCAATGCTTTTAGTATTGACAAATATGTCACTGATGGGTCAAATGAAAAAAGTGGGGTTTTTATACTTTTAGTCAATTTGTGATCGAAGCCTAGACGCGCTCTATCCACAAAATCCGATCCCAACCGTAAGCTTTAAAAAGCAAACTCCGTCACAAAGATTTCTTAGTGAAAATAGAAAAAATAGTGATCAAAAA
>JAHQWY010000412.1 GCA_029856445.1 Promethearchaeia archaeon | reverse complement strand
GTGTCTAATGTATTAGATGTGTTTTTCAAAATTTTTTTTAGAACCATAGGAAAACTTGCATTTTTAGCTTCCAATTTTATAACAGTTTATGGGAATTCCTTTCTCAAATATACAGAAAAGATAAAACTCCCTAGGAATAAAGTAAGAGTTACTCCTACAGGGATCAATATAGATACAAAAAATCCAGATAAAGATATCAGAGAAATATTTAATATTAAAAATAGTGATAAAATAGTTTTATTCGTAGGACATATTAATAAAAGGAAAGGTATTGACTTAATTATAAAAACTGCTGATTTATTAAAGGATAAAAATATCAAATTTTTGGTGGTCGGCGATGGACCCGAGAGAGAAAAATCAATCAAATCTGTCTACAATTCTGGTTTGGATGGAAAAGTCATATTTGCAGGGAATAGATTTGATGTTCATAATTTTTATAAAGCAGCTGATATATTTTTTCTTCCTAGTAGAGGTGAAGGTTTAGCTGGTGTTTTAATGGAAGCAATGATTTATCAAGTTCCAATAGTTACCAGTAATATTACAGGCACAAGAGATTTGGTATCCAATCTGAAAAACGGACTTCTATGTGAAACTGAAAATTATGAATGTTATGCAATGTCTATAGAGAAACTTCTAAAGGACGAAAAACTCCGTAATAAGTTTAAAGAAAATGGTTTAAGAAAGATTAAAGAAGAATATCTATGGGAGAAAAATATAAAAACCTTTAAGGTCATTTATAAATCAATAGGAAATAAGTCTCCATAATGATGAGTATTTTTAAGTTTTATATCTTAAAAATTTATCTTTATGGTTCCAATATTGTATTTGGTTTAATCACTTTTCAAATTATTAAATTTACTGTTTTCTTGTGAATTTTTTTAAAACGTTTAAAGCTTTTATTACGATTCTATCAATTGATCTGTCTTTATTCAGAAGAGACGCAAAAACTTCGATATCAACAGAGGTGACAGTTTTTAAAATTAAGTTCATTAAAATAAAGAGTATTAAAAAGGTACTTATTGACAAAAAATCAAAATTTTTAAAAAGTGAAAGACCGAATCCTTCAATAATTCTAAAACTCAATTCCTTAAAAATAAGATATTCGAAAATTATTGTAATCACTAATGGTATAAAGAATGTTAAATATTGGAAAATAATTGTTCTTATATTTAACTTAACATTTCCAAATTTGTGAGCAGAAATGATTTGTATTATTGTAGATATAAAAAATCCTATAATTAATCCAAAAATAATAGCTCCTTCAACACCAAAATATATTAATCCAATGAAGAAGAGTGGCACAAAATAAGACATATCAAGCATTTTCAATAAAAAAGCAACTTTTACTTTATTATTCGCATTAAGGAGATTTTGTACGAATTTATCTAAAATTTTAAATACTGTTGCTATCACCATCAATTTTAAATAACTTGAATAAACTAACCGGGTTTCCAAAAATACAAAATCTATCAGAAAATCAACACTAAAAAATAAAAATCCAGAGATAAGTAATAATAAAAATAATGTAATTTTATAAGAAACTTTAAATATTCTCCGAATTTGATAGTAATTCTCTTTAGTGTTCAAGCTTGTAAAGGAGGTTAATAGGGGGAGATTAAATGAATGAACTGAATATGCTCCTATATCCTTATAATTCCAAGCTATGTTATATCCAGTGACCGCTCCTGATGACTCGAAAAAACCAATCCCTTGAAATTGTGCTTCTTTCCAAAGTCGTTCTATAATATTTGAAAACCCAATATAACTTCCATATTTAATTGCCTTATTAAAGCCTTCTTTCAAAGATTCTTTTTCATCTTCAATTGATTCGATTTTATGAATTTTTCTTAATATAAATATAAGATTCAAAACAAAAGGTATCAAGTAGGAGAACATATAAATTAATGCAATAATTTCTACAGTAATATCAATTTCAAAGAAATAGTAAAGGAATAGAGGGGTAATATGAAAAGTATTTTTCACCAATAACAAAATAAATAGAAATTTAAATCTACTAAAACCTCGATTAATTGCGTCTAAAATCTTAGTTATTCCATTAATTATAATGTCAGGAGATAATAAATATAAGAGAATTACTTTAGTCTCTAAATTAATTGCAAAAAAATCTGCAAAAACATAAAAGAAAATGATACTTACAATAAAAACAGGAATTAGAAATAAGATTTTTATGATTAAAGCGTTTTTAATTAGAGATTTAATTTTTGATTTTTGATTTAAAGCAAGATATCTTGGAATATAGTAATTCAATGCATAATCTTGACCTGGAGGTAATAATGATGTTACTATTGTAATAATTGCCATATAGGAGAGTGCTAATATTAGGAATTGCCAATTTATATCCGTTATCAATCGTGCTAAAAGAAATGAGATTATCAATGTAAAAAAATGTGATCCATAATTCATTAGAAACGAATAAAAAGTGTTCCTCGCTAGATTTTTGTACTCTTTATTATCTTGAATTGGTGTTTCCTTAGAATTATTTTCACGTGACATAGCAGAAATAAAAAAAATTATAGATTCTAATTGATTTTAAGTATGAAATTGTTATTTTAAAATTAAATTTATGATTTTCAAAATCTTAAAGCTAATCGTAATTTCCTCTCAGAATTAATAATGATGTAGTTAATACAAAAATGAAATAAAATCAAAACATAATGAACATTGATAAAAAATATATTTTTAGAAAATTTTTCTGCATTATAAAGGAGAAAAATAAGAGTCAAGGTAAATTTGAATGATTAGATTTACAGCAAAAATCAGTAGGGTTTCAAGTTTTCTAATTAATTTTATTTCAAGAAAATTTGGGTTGAATATAAGACATTTATTTGCATATATCCTATCAAAATTATATAGTAATCGAGTTAATGAGAATTTATTAGTGTTCGGGAGTACAAATGGTAATGCATTTTCTGGAAATAGTAAATATCTATTTCTTTACCTTACCCAAAATTCACATTATCATTGCATTTGGATAACATCCTCTAATAAAGTTTTGAAGGAGTTGGAAAAT
>JAHQWY010000411.1 GCA_029856445.1 Promethearchaeia archaeon | reverse complement strand
TCACTAATAAGTTCACTTAAAGTACTTACATTTTATGATTAATTCTACAAATAATGTATAATTCAACTCATATTTAAGGTTTCTTGTTCATAGTGTAGTATGAACTACCATTGAAGTACAAACTACTATTGAAGTGTGTGAATTAAAACTATATATTGGAGTATTTCTTCTAATTAATTAAGAAAGAAAAGAAAAAACAGAAAAAGAAGTGAGAAAAAAAAATGGAAAAATTAGAGCAAGTAGATATGGATTGTATATCAGCGCTGGAATGCGCGGAATTTGAAGTATGTGTCGAAGAAATCGAGATAGAACCAGAAAAACCAATTCAAACAAAGGAATACGAAAAAAAAGTCAAATTTCGACTATCAAAATTATTTAAAAACTCGAAAATGAACGAAAAGTATAGAAAAGAAACAATTCCCATTGAAAACCTAAAATACAGACAAAATTATAGAATTTACGGAGTATTTTAGAATTATAAACAAATATTTTTAAAAAAGAATATAAAAAGCAAGCAAAAACCAAAAAAACAGAAAAGAGGTTAAAAAAAATGAGCAAAAAAATGTTAGGAAGAAGAGAGTTAATAATCATAACTAATTTAATTTACCGAATGAGGTAAACAATTTTTTTTTATTTTTAATTTCACGCTCACATTCTATATTTTTATCAACTCATCGGAGCCGAAGAACTGGGATAAGGAATCACTTCCTTTCCCTCTTGGTTTCACATTAACGGCAGAGACGGCGCTGTATTCCGTCTAAAACCTTTTGTTGTCTCAAATTATTTTTTAGATATCTTTTTTCTTTTTAAAATACAATGACTTTTATAAAAAGCAGAAGAATAAATTTATAAAGTGATAATTTTTGAGTATAGATTTAGTAGTCAGTCCAAAAGGGCGGATGTATTGTAGATCACATTCCAAGTTTTATTACTATGGGACAAAATCACCCGTCGTTACCGATTATTCCTCTTATCGTGAAAATATTGAGCATCTCAGGGGAATTATCAGTTTAAGTACATGTAAGGCTTGTGATCATTATACTAATAATACATGTAAAATTCCTAAGAAAGAGCTCAAAAAGACTATTACTAGATTAAAATTAAGACGGTATAAATGTACATTTTGTGGGAGTTCAATACATAGCTTATATAATGTCATTTACAAACAACAAGTAGAGCAAGAGCGTAATATTACGCTTCCTTTCTTGTGTTGTGAGTGTTATGATATGCTTC
Organism: Promethearchaeia archaeon; assembly: GCA_029856445.1. Taxonomy (GTDB): domain Archaea; phylum Asgardarchaeota; class Lokiarchaeia; order Sigyniarchaeales; family SOKP01; genus Loki-b32. Next base: position 1,802 of record JAHQWY010000411.1, on the reverse strand, counting down.
GTAAAGGAAAGGATGAAAGAACAGGAACGACATGGATTAAACATCGCCTTGTTGTTGCCCTGGTTTTTTGCATATCCTTAATTACCATCCCAGTAATTACTACTCTTGCTTTAGATGCTAGTATAACCATACTCCTGATACTTTTAATTCCACCACTAGTGGTGGGTTTTATCTTTTTTCTCTTTGATTATAAATCTTGGAGAAAATTAAGGAAATCATTAAAAAATTCAGATTTACTAAAAGATTTGATCTAAAACTTAAAAAATTTGGAAGGTTGAGAAATCACTTTGCTGGATCTCCCCATAAATTTAAAAGAGATAAAGCTTATATTTAGATTTGAAGATGAGAAATCGAGAAAAGACCTATTTTATTGATTATAAGGGCAGAAGAAGCTATTTAGATATGAGTGAGCGAGATGGTGTTGAAGAATTTTTTATCGACCTTACTCAGTATAATATCAAATCAATTTCAGACATATCAGAAGGTTTGGAAAGGTTGAGAAAACTTGATTCAATCATATTAACACTCAACAATATTAAAGAAATTGAGGGTTTAGAGAAATTAGGCCATATTAAGAAACTTGTACTCGAAGGAAATGAAATTAAGGAAATAAAAGGGCTTGAAAATCTAACAGAATTAAGAGAGTTAAATCTTAGTTGGAATAAAATTGAGGAGATAAAAGGACTTGAAGGGCTCACAAAGCTCGAGATTCTAAATTTGGAGAATAACAGAATCTCAATGATAAAAGGATTGGATAATTTGACAAATCTTAAGTTCCTTAGGCTAAGCTATAATCATATTTCGGAAATTGAGGGGCTTAATAACCTCATGAATTTAGAAATTCTTTATCTTCTAAATAATGAAATCTCAGAAATTAAGGGTCTTAATGAGTTAAGTAATTTGAAAGTATTAGAATTAGGTTGTAATAGGATTAAGGAGATTAAAGGTCTTGCGCAACTAGTAAATTTGGAGCGGGTATCTCTTGTACATAATAAAATTAATAACATTAGAGGAATGGAGAAAATCATCAAAAATTTTGATCTTGATGGAAATCCAATAAATCAATTTTGACATACTCTCAAAATGGATTGAAAAAAAAGATTTAAAATAAAAAAATAAAAAAAAAATAATTATTCAATTAGGTTATTCCAAAGCCCATACTATAGTCCGAGCCGATTTCGCTAAGAATTTTACTATTTGCAGCAGTTTTAGTAACCGTGATTAAGGTTGCAAACGTACCCATCCAGCTAAAAATCCATAAGAAGCTATATGCTCCTATAACTTGGTTCTGGGCTTGTTGTATTTTATCTGCATAGTCATCGGGATTCTTATCTAGGCATCCAATATAACTATCTTTCACATCGTTTATAACAGCAGCAGTATAAAACACACCAACATTCAAATGATGTTGAATTGCTTCCAAATATTCTCTTTCCTCAAAAAGAGCAGGATAATTGTCCCAGAAATCCTCTTTATATTCTTTCCATGAATGAAAATCTCTTATCTATATGTCCCTCAATGGTGGAATTGCGGAAAAATTTTCCGCGTCTTCGATTTACAATAGAAATAGCATCCTTCTGCGATATCGCTTCCATTTGGCAACGTTCAATACAAATTCCACAACCAGTACATAAATCAGGATTAATTTCTGCAACGTAATTCGAGGTTACAAAATCCACAGGAAATGGCAGCTGTTTTAAATTACGTAGTCCACCACAACAACAACTACAACATGAACATACAAAATCAGCTTTCTGTGTGTTTCCTGGTTGGAAAATTAAGCCTTCTTCTTCATTTTTCTT
>JAHQWY010000071.1 GCA_029856445.1 Promethearchaeia archaeon | reverse complement strand
AAATTAATTCATCCTCATGCGTAATTATAGGACTCATAAACTAATTCTCCTATGTAATATAATTTTTTATAATTCTATAGTTTAATATAATTTCTTCTGATATGAAATTAATGGAGATCTAAATTATAAATAATTATCCATCTTTTTTTGATCATCTTTAGTATTGTAGAATTTATTATAGTCTATTTCTGGAATTTTCTGCAATTTTTGATTTGCTAACTGTTCATATTGGTTAGTTATGTATTGTTGCATATTTTTAGGATTGATGTAATAAGGTACTTGAATTAATGTAACATCATTTTGCTTACACAATTCTATTTTTCTTAAATCATCTTTAATTCTTTGTTCTAAGTCGTCTAAAGATTGGTTAAAATGTGGAACGGTGCGATAATGTTGTTCACCTTGAGCTTCAAAAGCTAGTTTTAGGTCTTTATTATAATCATCCAATTCCATTTGATTGCCCCGAGAATTTATTAACTTAAAAGTTAAAAGTAAGTAGAATTATGAATCATAAAGAAAACCATGAATGGGTAAAGGAGAACCCTATGTTATATAGATATCCTATGAAAGTTTATATTCTTTCCATGGAATTATTATTTGTTATAGAAATTACATATATGAATTATATTTAAGGGGAAAAAAGTTGGTCCGGATTGCTTTTGATTCTTGCTATAACATTTAAGAATACTAATAAACATACATTAAAGGATTTACTCAATCAACTTTATCAATGGGAGAAAAAAGCTACAAAAAAGGAGAAAATTATGTTTTTTATTTTTAGAGAGTCAATGAATGGTAATATAATTTTCCTCAAGTCTATTATAAAGCGATTATCTTGGTCAAAGTCTTGTACAACTCAAGAAGCTCATAATCTCATAAGAAGGTTAGAAAAACAAGGTCTAATTTTCATATTGAAAAGTTGTCCTAATTGTGATCATCCTCTTAACTTCATATCTAATAAGTGTGAAAAATGTGATTATGTAGTTTTTTCGCAAGAATTTGATTTTAAAGACAAACGCTTAAGACCTAGATATGCTATAAAGATAACCGATAAAGGTATAGCATATGTAAAGGAGTTAATTAAAGAATATCTTCATATTCAGTCATTTTTAATTTCTTGGTATAAACATGAAAGTATAAAATGATGTATTAATTAAAGTAGATGTAACAACTTTGATATTTGAATAATAATATAGCTAGTTCTATGTCATCAGTAAACTTCAGGTAGAATAGAAGGTTATTCCGAAAAAACCTGACAAACATACCATGAAAATCCCTGTGCAATTGTTTCAAGAATATATCGATAGATATCCCGGTCTTGGGTTTACTAAAGTTTCGCAGTTTGCTTTATACATCATACAACAAAAAACTATTGAGATTAAAAAAGAATTCGAATCATAAAGTAAAATAAATGTGGTTTTTGGTTTACCTTTCGTAGAAATCAGTAAGGTTGTGAAGAGAGATACTATACTGACTCTGATTTTATAAATAATTTTTATTAATTTTATTTCAATCTTATCCTATTTAAAACTGATTAAATCCGTTTTCTGTATAATTTTCCCTAGTATTTCATCCGATTCTGGTTAAAACATATTCTTTTATCTCTTTAAAATTAATAACATCACTAGTATTTAATTCCAAGATTTTGATGATAAATGGAGAATGAATAAATTAAATGCACATTTAGTCGTATCTAATGGATTTTTTTAATACAGATGCAAAAATCTCGAGAGATTCAATGATTTTTTTGATATTCTCTTCAGTGAAATTCTTTGAGCTGATTGAGAGAGTTGAGATATATTTCATATTTGTTTTATAGCTTGGTACTTTGTGTTATGATTTCATATCGAAATAATACATTAAAAAAGTAAGTATGAAGAAAATAATACCACCTATTAAATAAATCGTCATCTCATCTCTAAAATCTGGATATGGACTATACAAGATGAAAATTAAAGCATGAATGATTTGAACAATACAACCATATGCTACAAATAAAGTACTATCGTCTAAAATTTTTTTTTTGTTCCGAAAACGTGGATGATGATAATAGAATGTAATTAGCATCCTCCCAATGCTTGGGAATATTAATAAACTTCCAGTCCATCTAACAGCCCATACATATGACCCCTTATAAAAAAAACTTGGAATCAGAATTAACATCCCAATTAATAAAAATAGGCTCGCAAAAATCCCATGTCTCAAATACTTGGTAGACTTTGTCAAATTTTCCTTATTTCTAATTTTTTTACAAATATTTTCTTGATTTATATTATAAAAAAAAAAGATATATATTTTTTGATTTCTTAACAGGAAGCTAATACAGTACCCCCAATTATTAATAATACCAGACCTGTAATAGTTGTTAAAATAGTAAATGTATCTACTCCTTTTGAAAGCCCTGAGCACCAACTTAAGCCCCAAGAACCATGTTGTGCGCAGATCATTGATCTAATCCAATCTATTCCCGATTGCATGCATAATAATTTTGTCTGCGACATCAGATAAACTTCTACAATTTTCATATTGAAAAGTTGTCCTAATTGTGATCATCCTCTTAGCTTCATATCTAATAAATGTGAAAAATGTGATTATATCGTTTTTTCACATGAGTTTGATTATAGAGACAAGCGTTCAAGACCTAGACATGCGATAAGGATAACTGAAATAGGTATTGCATATGTAAAAGAGTTAATTAAAGAATATCTTCATATTCAATCATTTATTATTGCTTGGTATAAACATGATAGCTTAAAATAATATATTAATAATTATTTAGCACCAATTAACACCAGTATATAGAGCATTGAGACTAATGAACCTCCTTGAAAAGATAGAGTAAATATTACTATAATAATTACATAAAATTAATGGGGAAAGAACAAAATCAATATTAAAGAAATATTATTCATCTCTTCTAGATTTTAATGAGTTACACATATCAAAAATGGCTCCAAATGGTAGTAATCCAAAATTCTTACTAATCTTCTCTAATTTTAGAGAATACTTTTCTACTTTTTTAGTTCTTATATTAGGACACATTGAATTTAATTAGTCTTATTAAGGGATTTTTATCACGTGAGCATTGAATATTGTTTCGGTGAATAAACTGGTAGAGAATGCTATAGTAAATCATTTTTGAATAATTTTTAAATAAATCCACTTGTGCTAGGAAAAATATATTTGCTTTAGAGCATTTGGGCTTATTTTTTTATACGTACAATTACTTAAATTGATAGATCCTTTATAGCCTTTATATAAATCAATTTCTTTAATATCAGAGTTTTGTATGGATATCTCCTTACAGGCACCAAACTTCAAAAATTTCGTAGAAATGGAACTTATTTTTATATCTGAACAAAATTTCTGATGAATTGAATTTGAGATATTACAATCTTCAAGACTCACATGTTTTGTGTCAAATAAATTAATATTTTTCAAATTAAGGTTTCTAAATAATACATTATGTCTATTATGATACATTGTTATATCCTTTAAACCGACATTTTTTATATCAAAATTATCAATTATAATAGGATCAATTATAGTCCCAGTTCCTTTACATTTTACATCTTTTAATAGATTTTTTCCATGAATTAATGTTGATACAGAGAATGAATTTGATATTTTTAAAAAAGGTTTTTGAGCTTCACAGACATCTTCAATCTGTTGCTTATTAATATTAATAAAAATATTTCCCCTACTTAAGTAGTCTGAATCAAAAAATAAATCCCAATATATCCCTATAAATTTATTGTTATAGCATTTGTATAACTTCAATTCTGTATCAAATTTTGAATCTTTAAAGAGGGATTTTCGACATTCAACAAGATTCATAAAACTACTATGGCATTTGTTGATGATGATATTAGAACAATTGTATAGAAATATGGATCTAAATGTACATCTTTCCATTTTTATATTTTCGCAATACCCCAACACTATAGAATTAATATGACAATCTCTAATAATAATATATACATCCGATTCTAATATTTCAAAATCACTCGGGATATCAACTAAAGAGTCCAAAATAATTGGATCTTCTTTTAATCCAGAACCTTGAGTAGTTATTTCAAATTCCTTAAAATCTAAAGGTTCTCCACTTTTTTTATATTTCCCAATTCTAATTTTTATTTTCATACTTACAATCTAAGACTTCTTCTATTTTTTTTTTAAACTTATATTAAAAAAAAGTATTTTTTATATATTTATTTTTGATCTTATTTATTCTTCAAGTAAGGCACATCCTAGTTCTAGAATTTTTAGTCCAATAAATAGGCTCCCTACACCAAACAGTAGTGCAGCAGTGCTCTTATCCTCAATTTTGAAACCCATTTTGTTTCCACTAGGTTGCGACTTCGCCCCTTCATAGTGTCCTCCTAGATACATAATAGCATACTTTGCAAGCAATAATGAAGTAAAACCAGAACCTAAAGAGATTAATGTAGAAAGTAAATCATGTTCTGCTATTTCATCCGATTCTCCTTTTATATAATCTTCAAAATCTAGACATAAACCTGCTGTACCAAGGATAATATCAAAAGCCATAAAGAATCCAAAAATATACTTTGCTACCTTCCAATATCTTTGGACTCCTGACCATTTTACTAATCCAAATTTTTTCATGAATGTACTTACGGGTTGACTATCATTTTCAAGATGCGAGCAAGTTTTTATAAAGTATATTCCAGCACCAATAAATCCCAAACCCATTCCTATAAGTGTACCACTAGAAAATTCAAGATTTGATATCAATAAAATTACAGATGTTACAAATATTATGAAACTTGCTATTGTAATTGCTTTAGCCCATCCTGGGTCTTTTGAATATGTCAAAATTGAACAAATTGTTCCAACGACACCACCTGAAATTCCCATCCCAATCCCAGCTCCAATAAACATATCAATGATGAAATTACCTACTGATGTATCACTACTCATTTTAGGAGGATTATTTGAAGACTGTTCTGGTCCACTATGTGTAATATTGTATAAAAAATTTTCTGGGTAATCACTGAAATTAACATCCGTCGAAAACCAATTTTGAGAATAACCAAGATGGAAATTTGAAGAATCAAAATACATTTCAATAGAAGGTATAATCAGACAAAAAAAGCTATTGTATGTAAATCCAATATAATATCCAGTTGACAGATCAACATCACCATCAATACTGATTTTATTTAAACTAGTATTAATGTTAAGATCTAAGAAAATATCTAAAACGTAAACTAAGGCGATTAAAGATATAAATAGAATTATTGTCAGAAAAAGCATTATGATGAACATTATCCAAACAAGGATAAGTATTATTACACGTATTATTAACCATAATATATATGCGAATATGGGTAGAATATCCAATAAAATTTCCGCAACGAAATCTATTATCAATATTATTAAATCCGTAATTGCCATTCCAATAGTTATAAAAAAACCTACAATCGCCTTTCCAAGAGTTTTAAGCGGTTTCCAAAACCAATCTCCGAATGTTTCAGGTTTCGAGCCCATCGGTGAATTCTCGAAATCGCAGTACCACGGGATTAATCCTAATACTGAAAACGGCAGATTCATCATTACTGCGGCTGTACCATTCTCTTTTGTAGAAACATAACCGTAAACAATTGCAGTTTCATTTGTTGTTTCATTGACAAGGCATTCAAGCAGTAAATTCAGAACTTCCATCGCATCTTCCGAAGAAATGTCGAATCGAATGATGATAAAATCAATCTCTTCGCAGGCTTGTTGTGTATTACCGTCTCTTCCCACTGAAATAAACTTGAATATGTCTTCATCACTACTGTAAATTGTTGTTTCATTGAGAGTCTCATTTTGAACGTGAGCATTGAATAGTGTTTCGGTAAATAGACTAGTAGGGATTACTATAGTATTCAGTCCTTCTTCAAATGGAGTTCCCGAACCACTATCATTTACATATAATTGTATAACATTCATCCGTTCTTGTTCTTGATAATGTCCATTAAATATAGTACTGTTAGTGTCATAAATCGCAATCGAGTTGGCTTTTTCTACTCCGATAGTCTCAACCTTTACTTTAGCTTCATAAATTTTAATTGAATCATCATATTTAGTAGAATTAAGGATTTCAGAATGGCCAATATTATTGATATGATATGTATCAATTCCACCCACCAGTTTTTTATCCCATTTCTTACACTTAACACCAAGAACATAATAATATCTGTCAACTCTCCAGAGTTGAATCGTGAAATCAAGATTATTCGATTGAATTCTTGTATCATCGTCAATGTTCACATAATAATAAAGTTCAGTCGAGCTTCCATGAGTACCATCAAAATATGCTGTCCATAATGAGCTTTCGTATTCATGTGCATAAACTTTGGGTGTAGGGATATAACAATCATCCCCAGTACCGCTTAACTTAAACGCTGTAACAATTACTAATTTGTATCTTCCTTCAGCTGCTCCTGAAATGGGACTTATCTTAAGCATTTGTTTAATTCTTGATTAGCCAGACACCTTGGACATACCTGCTGCCATTGCGGGAATAAACGCTCCTAGTTCAGCCAAAGCTACACCTACAAACATAAGTGTGCTAACAAAATTTATTAGGGTGCAGTCAATAAGAAAGGAATATAAATTAAAAGAAAGTTATAATTGCTATCCATAATCAGGTATTGTTGTAATTCAAAACTGATTCCACTAATCATGAAGTCACCTCTATGGGTATAAAAAAAGTGGATATCCACAATAACTATATCTGATAATAAAAGCGTATTACTGCTATTATAGACGTAAGGAAGCATTGAGAAATTTAAATATAAAATATTAGTGTATGAAGGTCCAAATAACACTTTATTATTAAAATAAGTACAATTGAAAATTGTATTATTATTATAAGATAATGACACTTCTGAATGTGCTTCAGCATTAAAATTATAAAGAAAATAATGATAATATAAAGGATTTATATGAAATTTTTTATCACTGGAAATTTTACTTTTAAAACAATTAATTGATTCTCGATCAATGAAACATTTCTTCTCTTCACATGTATAATATTCATTAGAACAATCTAAATATTGACTATAATTAAAAAGTTCTACTCTTTCAATAAGCTCATTCTCATTTGATACACTGATGTTGTATTTAATTTTAAAGTAGATATTTGGTCTAATAATTAAGAAATGATTTATAATTAAGAAAGAAATTACAGTTAATCCTGCTAAAAAAACAATAACCAAAATTTTTTTTTTTTCCAATTGGTTTTAAGCCTTCTTAAATTGGTTTTCAATTAGAATGATTGTCAATCTTTAATGTTATTTTTAGATATTCTTAATATTTATTATTTATTAGTAGTTGATTTTATGAAAAATAAATAAAAATTTAATTAATTTAACGTTAGGCCTCAACAGTATATTTATTATTCAATTCAAATGAACAAATCTGCCAATCATCGAATTTTAATCCTGGGATACAAATTGGGAAAGATCCTTTGGACATAAAGTTGAAATAATCTTTATGATAAGAGGGTTCATCGTGATCAATCCGAATGCAATGTGCTAATTCGTGACCAAATATCTTTTGTTGTGAATTTCCGAAAAGTAAATAAACGTATGTCGCAATAGCAGATCCAAATTGGTTACCAGCAAGACCAATCGTATTCGAGTAGCCAATCGATTCAACAAATACAGTATATATGGCATAAGAGTAGTCATGATATTGATCTTCAAGATCTACTAATTCGTTTGGAGACATGTTTTTACCATTTTCATTTAATTCATCATTAATAATTATATGTAAATCAAGATCTTTGCTTGAGAAATAAGCTTTAAGTGGTTCGAATGGTTCACAAGGATATATTAAACTTAAACCTAGATTCAAGAAGAAAAATGTGTATCCAAGACGATTTAATGAATGAGCGGCAGGGTAACATGCCTTTACATAAGGTAAAGCACCTATCACTATACATGCTGTTGATAATACCATAATTATGACTCCCGTGATCTCACAGAGTACTTCAGTTGTTTTCGTGTTTGGTTTACAATCTTTAATGTAGTCCACTTCAACAAATAGGTCTGGAATTGCCGGATTTGTTCCTAAACTATTTGCCATATCTAATTCCCACATATCATTTAAGCCATCATAATCACTATCGGGATTATCTTGACTTAGATAATATTGTGATTCATCGGTATCCAAAATTCCATCATTATCATCGTCATCGTCGACATTATCATTAATTCCATCATTATCATCGTCATTGTCCGTGTTACTTCCATCTCCATCACCATCTATATCAATCCATTCATTAGAATCGTTTGGAAAATCGTCATAATTATCTGGAATGCCATCATTATCCACATCGTCAACATAACCATCTCTATCATCATCCCCTCCTCCAATAATGATTGCCCCATATGGTGCAACAGTATTTTTCGAGAATTTGGGAGTTAAACTACTAGACTGATGCGGTATAATTTGGTTTAAGCTACTCATTTCTGATAAGATTTTGTTACTCCTACTATGTTTGAGTCGTACAATTTCCATAAAATTAAAAGGAAATCCTAACATAGAAGAACTGTTTCCTAAATCCTCATCACTGTAAATAAAAGCTGATCCACCGAGATATTCGACATCTTCATCATATGATATTATATTTGATTCTAGACTAAATATTTGGTGATTATTTATTTTAATAGAAAACTTTGCAACTGGGAATTCCAATTTTAGAAATGAATTTTCAACAAAAAATGTGACTAAATCAATCTTTAAAGATTCGTCTTCAAATGAATATTCTAATCTAAAAAACTCTATTTCTAAAGAACCACCAAAAATTAAGTAAACAGGTAAAATTGCTAGGAGAAATAATGAGAACACTACTAACATTACTGCATTGAAAAGAGCGTATACCATAAGAATAAAAACTAAGATAGCTGCACGAATAATTAACCACAAGATATATTGAAGAATAGATAAGATATCCATGAAGATCTCTATGAAAAAATCAACCATTATCGTGAATAGTTCTATTATCCCCATTCCAATAGTTAATATAACTCCTATTATTACCGTTCCAATAGTTTTAAGCGGTTTCCAGAACCAATCTTCGAATGTCTCAGGTTTCGAGCCCATCTCTGAATTCTCGAAATCGCAGTACCACGGGATTAAACCTAACACTGAAAACGGCAGATTCATCAATACCGCAGCTGTACCATTCTCTTTAGTGGAGACATAACTATACACAATCGCAGTTTCATTGGTCGTTTCATTTACAAGGCATTCAAGTAATAAATTCAGAACTTCCATCGCATCTTCTGAAGAAATATTAAACCTAATGATGATGAAATCAATCTCTTCGCACGCTTGTTCGGTATTCCCGTCCCTTCCCACTGAGATAAAATTGAATATCTCTTCATTGCTGCTGTAAATCGCTGTTTCATTGAGAGTCTCATTTTGAACGCGAGCATTGAATATTGTTTCAGTAAATAAGCTCGTAGGGATGACTATTGTATTTAGCCCTTCTTCAAAGGGCGTACCCGAACCGGTATCATTTACATACAACTGTATGACATTCATCCGTTCTTGTTCTTGATAATGTCCATTAAATACCGTACCGTTAGTATCATAAATCGCAATCGTGTTGGCTTTTTCTACTCCGATAGTTTCAACTTTAACTTTAGCTTCATACTTCACCTCCTGGGAATCATCATATTTGGTTGCGTTTAGCACAACAGAATGACCAATATTACCGATATTATAGGTATCAATTCCACCCACCAGTTTTTTATCCCATTTCCTGATGGGACCAAAATATCGATCAACTCTCCAGAGTTGAATCGTGAAATCAAGATTATTCGATTGAATTCTTGTATCATCATCAATATTTGCATAATAATGAAGCTCAGTAGAACTTCCATGAGTACCATCGAAATATGCTGTCCATAATGAACTTTCGTATTCATGAGCATAAACTTTAGGTGTAGGGATATAACAATCATCTCCAGTACCGCTCAGTGAAAACGCTGTAACTATTACTAATTTATATTTTCCTTCAGCTGCTCCTGAGATTGGACTTATCTTAAGCATGACATCTCGTTTTGGATCTCTATCATGCTTATCCCATACTCCATCTCCGTCAGTATCAGCGCAAATAGGGTTAGTTGATGAAGTAAATATTTCATAATAATCGTTCCACCCATCATAATCCGTGTCCGCTGTTGCTGGATTTGTAATCCATCCTTCTGTATCACTTGTTCCTGCAATGTATAAACATGGAAACATAAAATGATGTATTATCACCTGACTATTTCTTTCGAGTATATTTTGTATATAAATCAATATCCTTATCTATTCCTCCTTTTTCTATCTCAATGATTTCAAGTGGAATAATGGTCTGAATTATTTCCATAACTTTTTTCATTTTAAAAAAAGGTCCTTCCTTCTGGAAATCCCTTGATTTTGAAATTATGAATCCCCAATTTGATCAAATCCGTTCTTAGGATATTTAGAAAAATCTCTTTTGTAATGATAATAATAATCCTTTCGAATATAACGTTTATTTGTTATAATGTAAAAAAATTCGTATTCTTTTAACTGATCATGATGATAATTCTAAATTTAAGAAAAAAAGGAATAGTTGACAATAAATTAACTATTTCTTTACGCGACCATAGCAGTTATTTCACCATCAAAAGCATGATCTACTAAGCATGCTAAATATGCTTAATTACATTTGAATTCAATTCTAAATGTCTTATCAACTTCTTACTAATTTTTTTGAAACTACAATTCTTGAAAATTATTTTACCTTTTTCATAATAGTGAATTGTTAATTTCCCGATATTACAATCTTCAATAAAAATTTTATCACATGTATCTAATATAAGATTATTAACATAGATGTCCTTAATTTTAATATTCAAACAATAAGTTATGTGGAAATGCCTTATTTCACAATTTTCTATGGTAATATTTCTACACTGAGCCAATAAAATAGATTTTAAGTTAAAATTCTTAAGAATTACATAATTTATACTTTTATATATAGTAAGGGATTGATATTTATCCTCAACGGGTTCAATAATGAAAGGATCTTCCTTAATTCCACTTCCCAAGCATTCAATTTCATTAAATTTTCTTCCGGTAGAATATTTTCCACTAATAAAGTCAAATGTGTTCTTTTCTTGGATTAAATCTATCTCTTATGTCTCTAATATTTGGTTGTTCTCATATAGATTCCCCTTACTTGATTTTACAATTAATTTTTTTTTAAGATCACAATTTTTAATCAGATTATTGTTGCTTTTAAATATTCCGAATCCTTTTGTATAGACGCAATCTGTGAAAACACAATTATTAGATTTTATTATATTAAAAAATTTGCCTTGCACCTTTTTAATTTTGATTTCAGAACATGATTTCAGCTCTAAATAATTTAATATACAATTTTCGAGAACTAGATTTTTTGAAAGAGAACAACTAAATTGGTTAAACCTGCAATCTTTTATATAAATGAATAAATTTGATTCGAGAATTATAAATGAATTAGGGAAGCTTTCTGAGGAGATTAAAATCGGGTTATCCTCTGTACCCTTTCCTTGACATTCTAATTCAAAACTATGCCGTTTCCTTGAATGCATATAACTCTTATAAATAGTAACTCTCAATATTCGAACCTTATTTTGAATTAATAATTGTATTTGAGTAGGGTAGATTCAATCCTTATTATTTTGATCGTTAATTCTGCATATGAAATAAGTGGGAATGATTTTTCAATAAGTACTTATTCAATATCATGATATTATAATCTATAATCAGCATAAATCTGTGATATTTCATTTAAATCAGCCGCTTCATTATTTTCAAATTTGTTATCAGGAAGATTTTTTGTTTCATGCTTCTTAATCCTTAAGTCTATGATTGGTAAAGAGAAAATTGGTATTGCTGCAAGACTTGTAATAAATATAAAAAGATTGCCATTTAATAAAAAAGCTATAATAATAACAAAAACCAAACAACCGATTGGTAAAGAATAAGTAAATTGCATTATTTTTATTGCGTTATCTCCCTGATTACCTTCCAATGTATGAAAAGATCTATTTTTATCAAGGAAATTGTTTTTAAAAACATTATTTTTACAATAGGCTAGATAACCATGTACAATTGAACTATTCATAATAGTAATTTTATGACAGGCCGTAAGTTTGAGATGATATATTTTACAATTACTAATTGTTATATTCATGCATTTAACTAACCTAATTTCGCAAACCAGGACATTTTTTAAGAGAATATGTTTTTCAATGTTTTTAAATTTTAAGACTGTCTTGTAATCTCTAACAGAATCAATAATAACTGGGTCTTCCTGACTTCCAGTACCCTTCAAGCCCATTTCTATTTGATTTTTAGATAAGGTTTTATTACTTATTTTCAATGTCTTTACCATATTAACATCACCAAGTTTATTAATTTAAATTAATATGTAAGAGATTTTAAATATATAATAAAAAAAAATTGTATAAATTATTATTAATTTTTCATTTATTGAGAAAGGTTAAAACACCAGATTGCAAGGAGAATGCTACTACCAGCAAATAATAATGAAAATCCCGTTTTCCAAAGACGATCGAACCCAAGGTAATTAAATCCCATCTCATCTTTCCCTCCTAATTCTATTAATGCTTGGATTGCAAGGAATAGTGAGAATGCGCCAAAAATCATCGAACTCCTTGAAACAGCTTTGTTATAAGTGTCATCATCAATATAATCAAGAAAACCAAGATGGGTCTCTAAATCAAAAAATAGACCAAGCCACCCCCCAATTGTATCTATAACAGCAATGAGATCAAATAGAGCGACAGTCCCAAAGATATCAGCAAAAAAAGCCATATAATTCCATTTTTTGAAGATATAGGTACCTGTCATTATAAAAACTAATCCTGAAATAAAGAATCCTAGCGCCATTCCTCTAAGTGTAGCAGAAGAAAAAGTTTCTGGGGAATCTAGAATAAAAAGTATGAAAAGTGTCATTGAAATTACAAATGAAAGAAATCCTATTATAAAAATAGCAAATTTAGCTTTTTCTTCATGAGTAATTGATAATATTCCTGCAAATGTTCCAACTATACCTCCCATCATTCCCATACTCACCCCTACTCCAGTAATAAAGTCGTATCCATTTATTTTTTCTTGAGAAAGATCGCTAGTTTTAGGAAAATATCCTGATGATTGTTCTGGTTCATCATCTGTAAAGTTACCATAAATATTTTCTGAAAAACGACAAATTTCAAAATTTTCCCCAAAAAAATATGATGAGTACTTAAACTCAAAGTTAGATGAATTAATATAAAGATTAATTGCAGGAACTGAAAACCCAAGAAACTTGCTTTCAACCATACTTATATTATATTCTAA
>JAHQWY010000410.1 GCA_029856445.1 Promethearchaeia archaeon | reverse complement strand
ATAGTTTAATGATTATTCATTGTATTAATACTCCTATATTTACTGTTTGGGATAGTATAATGGGGTATGGTGTTTATAGTAAATATATATTTGAAAAAAGAATATGGCCTTTTTATGATCTATGTATAAATCATGCAAATAATGAATTCCTAATAATCCTGGATAAGAGAAGATTAATTTATCTTTAAAATCAATAATATTATCTAAAAAATCTTTAAAATCTGTTAATTGAGCTTTAGAGTTATAAAATTCATTATAAGAATTATTCCATAATATTATAGAGTTAAATTGGTTGTTCCAATTGTTAATTATGGATTCAATTCTAGAATACATTGTTTCGTCAAAATAAAGAAATAAGAAAAGTTGATTATCTTCATTTTGAAAATTCGAAGATAATCTAATGTAATCATTAAGGTTGTTACTTGGAAAATTAAATCCTGTAAAAAGATAAGGTGTAATTAGGTGATGCTCTATTTTAATTATTTTAGTTTTGTCAACTTCATCTAAAAAATCAAGAAGCGTTCCAGGTTCTATAGTTTCCTCAATTTTAAAAAAATTCTTTTGAAAATTTAAGATTCGTTCAATTGCATCCTTTATTTCATTATTAGTATTAGAAAAAATGAAGGAGTTAAGGTTATAATATTTCTGGAATCTCTCTTTTACGTCATTATCAATGAAACCCATTTTAGTTTCAAACTGATAATACCCATTTGTATTTGGATTAAGCATAATTGGGATATTAAAATTTGAAACTATTTGTTTAATTTTTTGTATCTTTTCAATTTCATTCTTAAATAAAAAATTTGCGGTTAAAATTAAACCATCTATGACTTGAGATATTGGATCTTCCCTAATTTTTGTTTTGAATATCCTATAATAATCTAATGAGCTAAATGAATCAATTTCCAAGTAGATTTTCATTGTGGATAGAATTGAGAATTTTATTTTTAAAGGATTTATAATAACTAGGTTTTAAATACTTATTATTGTTATGTGGGCTAACAATTTCTGACACCTTATTTTTCTTAATGAGAAAAAGTCCAATATTATATCTTTTAACTAAATCCATATCAATTCTATTCTCAAAAGTATACCAAACACAAATATAAGATTTATCAGAAAACAATAGATTCTTACAAGCTTGATTAAAAACAGATTTCCAATCAGATACTTTTAATTCAAAAGTATTTATATTTTCTTCTTCATCATAAATTACAAAATCTATTCTTTTCTTTCTAAATGGAACTTGTTCTATGAAATTTATTCTTTTTTCCTTTAAATGCCTTCTAAAGTATGAACTTAGTAGTTTTTCATTCATTTTTATTTAATATTTCACATAATAAATATTAAAATCTATTCCTAAAATGTCTATTCTTATTAGTTATTTATAATCAAAAAATCGTTGGTTAGCAATTTGGCATTTTTTTTGGAAAACATTACATTTATTTGGAAAATTCACATTATTAAAAGAAAAATATATGAGCAAAACACATTCCAAAATTTCAAAGAAACACTTTTTACTAGTACTACTATGAAAAAACAATTTTTTCTAGAATTTATAAAAAACCTCTCTAAAAGTTTTTAAATCATATATCTTTTGAATCTCAATTTCTCTAAAATCTCACTTTTTAAAGCGAAATTGTAATGAATCTCGTATTTCATAATAAAAGTAGTGTTGGATCTTAGAGAGCTTAATAAATTCGTGCAAAATCTGGAATATAAATATTAATTTTTAATAGTGGTAGTAATAAGTGATTTAAGTGCCACTAAGATGTGACTTTAACAAGTTTTACAATTTCCATATCAGATTGGTTGACAAGATCTTTTTTAATTCTATTTTCCATATTATATCCTTCCTTGTAGATTAATCGTTTGATCTTTGGATTAATAATCAACTTTAAGCAACTCATACTGGGAAATGTGGTAGTATAGAGTGAAGTATTGCACTCGATGGCAGTGCCATGAAGTGCAGCTTGGATAATACAGTTAATTTCAGCATGAACACCCCTACCCCATTCTGGTTGCTCACCAGGTATAAGATGTTGTCGAACACATGACTCGGGAGTACAATAAACGAAGCCAGAAGGGGACCTATCTATCTAAAATAGAGATTTTACTGTGTAATTAAATAAAAGAATCTTAATTAATTATTAAGACTCTATTGTTTTTCTAAATTTTTTTTTATCTAATTCTTCCTTAATCTCAATTGCTTTCTGCTGTAAGACATGTAAAGCAAACTGCGACACTTTAGTAAACCCAAGACCGGGATTTTTATCGATATATTCTTGAAACAGCTTCTTCAGTTCCGCAGGGATTTTCATGGTATATTTTTCAGATTTTTTCGACATAATCTCTCCTTTTACTCCAAAACGAGTGTAATTATAATATAATTATCTCTTCAAATTATTAAATTTATATTGGAAAAATCGCGGTTAAAATGTTATCTTTATAGTTAGCCTTTATTATTCTAGCAGTAATCTTTTTACCAATAAAATTCTCTGAATTGATTGATGGCTCGTTTACAAGTACTTTTACTCCAAAATTGTCATCAATTTTTCCAATAAATTCATTTTTCCAACGACCTTTAGAGATAATAGTTAGGTTTATGAGTTCATTCTTTTTAACATCTAAGGATGCAATATTTTCCCGTTTATGAATATTGAAATCTCTTGGGCCTAGTTTTAGTTTAATTCGATATTTTTTTTCTAATCTTGATAGTTGTTTATAGAAAAATCCCCAACTTTTTGGCCTAATTTTTTTGAGTTTTCTTCCTGTTTTATAAATTAAGTATTTTTGGATTCCAATTTGAATTTTCTGTTCAGAGTAACCTTGGTTTCGTATATGGATTATAAATTTAATAATATCTTCAATATCATCATCATTTTCACCTGGAAACCAGACAGGTGCAATCAAAATATTGATTTTAGAATTCAATAGCAAATCAACGTTTTTCAATAGAGTGTCCACATCGAAATTTGAATCACATAAGTAGTTTGCTTTTTCTTTATTTAAAGTATTTAAACTGATATTAATACGTGTTAATCCTATTTCTTCAAATTTTTTAAT
>JAHQWY010000409.1 GCA_029856445.1 Promethearchaeia archaeon | reverse complement strand
CCTCCTGATGGTGGTGGGGGAGGTCGATTCGAAGAAGGAGCAATTATAGTCCCTATTAAAATCTAATCTATTGAATCTCTTTTGCAAAATAATAAGAGATGGTATTAATTAAGATAATAATGTAGTATCTATTTATAGTAAGACTTTCTTATTTATACTAGGACTTTGATATATTAGAAAAGATTACGTCATAGAAATGAAATATTATGAGTTTGGACCAGGCACGTAAAAAAGAGAAACAAAAACCTCGGTTACAATTGGCATTAGACTTTGAAACCTTGGATGATGCTCTGGCTATCTCAAGGAAAGTAGCTCCTTTTGTAGATATTTTAGAAGCAGGAACACCACTAATAAAATCCGAAGGTGTACAAGCTATTCGTGCGTTGAAAGAGGCACATCCCGACAAATTGGTTTGCGCAGATTTAAAAACAGCAGATGCAGGATACCTTGAGGTAAAAATGGCAGCCAAAGCAAAAGCAGATATTGTTACAGTTTTAGCCGACGCTTACGATATTACTATCATAGAGGCTTTGCGTGCTGCCCATGATTTTAAGGTTGAGATTATGGCAGATCTTATTACGTGTCGATCACAAGTTATTAGATTAGCAGCTCTTATAGACCTTAAACATGAAGATACGAAATTACATTATGCTCTTGTACATAGTGGTTTAGATCGCCAAGCATCACGACGAACTCCTTATTTAGAATTAGAATCTGTAGTACGGTTAAGAGAACGTCCAAAATTAGCTGTAGCTGGTGGCATTCGTGTTACTGACATTCCAAAGTTGTTATCTTATCCCTTGGATATTATTATCATAGGGGGAGGAATTACTCATGCGAAAGATCCATATAGTGCTGCAACGAACATACGAACAGCCATAGATAAATATTTTGGCTGAAGAAAAACATTTTAGGATTAAGATTGGCAAATAAATGATTTAAGGAAGTTCTGAATAAAGCTCAATGATTCTTTCTATATATAATTATTTGTATGCCTTAGATTTTATTAATTTTTATTTCTAATTCTTTTTTTGAGAGATTTAGTTCGAAGGATAATATCATATAGCCATTTATTAATGCTTAGATTTTTAACGTTTAAAATTGGTTTGGAAGTGACTCGAACTTCTTTAATTCCTCTTAAAAGGAAGACAACAACCGTAATCCGGACAATCGCGGATAATAGGAATATAAAATGATAAGAATTCATAAAACTAATCTGAATAAAACTCACAACAAAGCTTCCAAGAAGTCCCCCTCCAATTATTGCTAATCCTATTAGAACATTATAGAGTGCAACATATTTTCCTCTCAATTTTGATGTAGTGTTATCATAAATGAAATTAGCTGTAGCTAAATTGAATGCTGTCCATCCAATACCGCTTAAAATTTGGATACCGAAAAAGATTTGAACTGGTGTATTATAAAGTATCCAAAAAAAAGGTAAAAATGGAATAATAAGTGCTCCAATTTGAATTAATCTAACATTTCCAAATTTATCTGAGAACTTTCCTAATAATGGAAAGGTAAAAAGTCCGATTATGGTTGATGATAAATTAATAATCATAAAAAGGGCATAATTAAAATGTAATTGAGTAAGCATATAAACAGAAAAAAATGGTTTTGCAATCCATTGTCCGAATGTCAATAAGCAAATAAATAATGTAAATCTTCCAAAATTACTTTTCGGGATTTCTTTAAGGAATTGACTGATTTTTATATGATCTTTTGCATCAAAACTAAACGGAGGATAATAATGTTTCGTGAAAAGGAAGATAGAAACCAATCGAGTGATAAATCCTAGAAAAAATATCAATATAAATCCATAGATAACTACATTATTTATATTATACCAATCCAGTACAAAAAATAATATGATAGTTCCGGTTATTGCGATTATTTGGTTAATTAGATTCCTTTTAGCAAAATACCTACCTCTATAACCATCAGGTACTACATCTCCCATCACAGAAACCCAAGGAGGAGTCATAATTCCAGCAAATAACATATAAATAAGAAAACTAAGAATTAATATCCACGATAATCCTGACTGAAAAACAATAAAATGAAATAGAAGGGCAATAATTATAAATATTGGCCAAACACAAGCCTGACCTAAGACTCCCAAAATAAGAATGGCTTTACGAGATTTTTTTTCAATCTTACGGGATCCAATTATTTGCCCTAATGGCGCCACCAAATTACCGAGAGAAGATAATAAGCCAACTTGAAATGGAGAAGAATTGATACTAAGGGCAAAGGGAACTATTGAATTTTCACCTAAAACACTGCTAAATACTCCAAACGAACCTTCGTAAATAGAAACTCGCATAGTTTGCTTTTTTAGTTTTCCTTCAATGCGAGAATCAAGATCATCAAAAGGTAGCGAGATGAGAATCACTTTTTTATGTTTTAGAGAACTTATTCAGATGGGAGTAGTCTAATTGTTATCATTTAAAATCTTTTACTAATTAATAAAATTCAGATATTAAGGATATAAGAAGGTTATATGGATGGAAAAAGTTTAAATATTCATACATATTTAATAGAGCTTAATAATCATATAAATATACTCATTTTATAAATCGGTTTAGGCTATACAACCATTTCTAAGAACCCTTCAACTTATTTTGTTATGAGATCAATATTAGAGTTAAACTTAATATTTTAATCTACAGAATAATTAAAAATGTAGAGGTAATAAGAATGTTAAAAGAAATCACGAATGAGGAGAATGATCCATTGCTTATCCCAATTAATCAGCAATTAAATAATTTGCTCCCAAATAATAAAATAGTATTATCAGAGGTAATTCTTCCGGATTCTAATTCAGATTCTAAATTGAGTGATAAAATCTATCAAAAATTTTATAGTTTTCCTCGATACTATGATAAGGCATTTTCTAGAGATATTAAGAGAGATCTAGTTTTTTTTGAACAGTGTTTTAAGCAATATTCAGATATAAAAGTAGAATGCTTATTGGAACCTGCCTGTGGCCCTGGTATGTTTTTGGAAATGTTCCCAAAATATGGATATTCTATAGTAGGATATGACTTAAGCCCTGAAATGGTGA
>JAHQWY010000070.1 GCA_029856445.1 Promethearchaeia archaeon | reverse complement strand
AATTATTCGAGGGGCTCAAATGACTTTTGCTATTTGGCTCTATTTAGGACTTAAAACCTAAAAAATAACAAATAGTTCATATATCTTTACTTTTTTTTAATAATTTTTATTTCTTTTACATCTTTAACTATTTTCCATTGATTTTAATTACCATCTCTTTCAGATACAATTTCATGAAATATCTTTGACTATTACAGTAGTCTAATTTTTGATTGATGGTTAAATCGGGGCAATTAGATAAGATACAATGAATATCATTTGAAATCGAAAGATATTCTGTTGTTGTATCAGTTATATTTTGCTCAAAATTATAAGTTTCTAATTTATCATTAAAATTTAGTTTCTTTTCCTGATTTAATGAATAATTCCTAACTGAAAATTTCCTTTTATAAATATTTAGAGAAGTAATTAGTAAATCAGAAATAAAATCAAAGGAATCTTTTGATTCGATATGGTTAAATAACTCTAAGACGAGTTCAGAAATATGATTATCATTTTTTCCCTGAGAACCTATTTGGTTTAAATTTTCTGATCTCACTAAGCTTTGATTATTTAGAGTTGAAATTTCAGTAAATGATTTATTAACAAAACCTTTTGAAATAATTTTTCATCTCAGAGAAAATTATAATTTGATATATATTGCAGCAATTACATATTTAAAATAAAAGCCCCTTATAGTTTAGTATTAATTCGACAAATATACATTTTGAGGGCAGGTTCTTTAACTAGTTCAAAATTATTGAAATTTCCACAAGTTTGACAAAAAGTAAAATTTAAAAATATCAAATTAAAATTAGTAATACTTATAACCAGTAATTTTTACCAGAATATCTATGGTTTTTTTATGTGAAGAAATTATCAGGAAATGGAGAAGAAAATTCTAAGATCTAAAAATAACGAATCAATTATTTTTTGTATCCTCGATTTTTCAGATAAACTCCGTAACTCCATAATCGATAAATACTTTTAGCGGCAGCTTGAGCTGAATCATAAACCATTATATTATATTCTCTGGTTTTTTGGTAAAACTCATCTATTAAATCTATAGATTCTTTTCGGGCTCTGGATGAATTAAATATGCTAATTATATTTTTATTTGAATCCTGTGATATAGTATTAGCTATGGTTTTAACTACATCCTCTATATTTATTCTTTCCGAAGGATACCATCCTGGATTAATTGTAGTCAATATGGTGGATAAATGAGGTTCTTCATTTAGTATCTTCATGACTTTTATCATATTAGTATAACCACCATTCGCTCCAAATTCTAATGGATTTGAGAGGTTTGAATTTACTTCTGGGATAAAATCCATTATTTTTTTTTGAGATTCTTTCGTTATCTTAGGTATTTTAAGCCCAAAAGCTTCGCACTCGTCAGTTATTTCGACTGCAGGTCCACCTCCACCTGTTATGATGGCAACATTCCTATCTTTAGGAATTTTACAGATAAGACAGGTTTGTATCATTTCAACTAGTTCTAAAAAGTTGTTTACGAGAATTGCACCTGTTTGACGAGCCATTGCTTTCCATAGTTTAATATTACCAGCTAGTCCACCAGTATGACTTTTAACTGCGCTATGACCTGCTTCTAATTTACCACCTTTCCAGATAATAACAGGTTTATCCTTAGTGGTTTCTTTTAATAATTGCACAAACTTATTTCCACTTCTCTTTAAATTTTCAACATACATAGAAATAATTTTAGTATCTGGATCAGTTCTGAAATAATTTAAGAAATCAACTAAGTCAATATCGATTTGATTACCAAGGGATATTACCTTTGAGAAATTATAACCTCCAAATATCCCAATATGTGAATGCATACTAGCTAATCCTCCCGATTGACTTATAAAAGCTACAGGTCCGCTTACTTGGGGAAGCCTATGTGTAAAGCCAATATGACCTTTTGGATTATAGATCCCCATACAATTAGGACCAAGAATTCTTATATGGGTTTCTTTTGCTTTTTCTAAAAGCTTTTGCTCAATTAGCTTTCCTTCTTCTCCAAGTTCAGAATATCCGCTGGAAAATATGTGTGCAAAAAGAACACCTTTTCTTCCTAATTCCTCGATAATCTGTGGTGTGATTTTAGCTGGAACTGCAATTATCCCTAAGTCGATTGGCGGATCATCTGGTAAAGAAGAAATAGAGCCATATACTTTAAATCCTTCAATTTCTTCTCCTTCATATTTTGGATTAACTGGATAAACCGGTCCAGGATATCCATATTCTTTAAAAGTCTCTAAATAATGTGCTCCTCCCCAACCTCTTCCCTTACTAACCCCAACTACTACTACAGCTCGAGGATTAAATAATGCTTCAAAGGGGATGTTTTCTCTATCAAAAGGTATATTGGATTCTTTAATATCTTTTTCTGAAATAAATTTTCCCTCGCGATCTTCACATGTAGTTATTTTTAATCACCACTAATTAAAAACCCTATTTCCTTTATAGCTAAATTAATAGTAAGTAAAAAATTTTATTAAAAAAAAAAAGATTAGAGATTTGATCCACAATTAGGACAAAAGTTCCCAGTTCCCTCTAATTTATGTCCACAATAAACACAAAAATTTTTTCCCTCTGTCGGTAAGGGAGTTTCTAATTTTTTAGTAGGGGGAACATATTCTTTTGCTGGTGAATACACAATTGCTTTACCTAAAACAATCTCACCTGTTTCTGAGTTAAAACTATATTGAACGGTCCCCTTAGCACGTAGGTCTAACAAAACGCGCAATATATCTTTGGGTCTCATTCCAATTTCTAATGCTATATGTTCGAGTTTATGAGTTCCTTCAAAATTTCTCTGGATAAGTGCATTTTTGACTACTTGTTGATATTTATAATTTCTATAGAGTTGCTGAAATCCACCAATAAAGATAAAAAAAGCAGGAATAAACATCCAATAACCCCAATCTTTAAGACCTATAAAGTCTACATCAAAAGCTCTAAAAAATAAAGATAAAATGGCAACAAAAAGAAATACAATAGCAGTAGCAAAGGTCCCTATAGCTGCTTCATAAGATTCTTTATAATAATATCGATTTTTATACTTATCACTACTCAAATCTATCAACTTTTATTATTAAAATTTGTAATCATTATGATATAACATTATCATCAATATATATTTTTTAAATAGTCCGTTTTTTATTCAAATATTAATTTTAGACATAGTAGATTGTGATATATTTTCATGTTAACCTTGAATAAATTAACTTAAACGGTTAAATTCTTCTAACCAGTCAATTTCTTTATTCATTTGCTCATATACCTTTATGTTGCCAAAATCACCACGAAACTGATCTTTTTCCATTTTAACTATTCTGACCTTCCAATTTCGTTGATTGATTCCATAGTTAATTGCCTCGGATAGTTCAATTTCTCCCCGCTTTGATGGCTTTAGGTTTTTTAATACCGGGAAGATCTCTTTCGAAAAAATAAAAATACCACAGTTATTAAGATTTGAGTTAGATTTACCTTTACCAGGTTTTTCTATTATGCCTATGCAATAATCTCCTTCAGAGTAAACGGCAGCTCCTTTATAGGGATCATCCATGAAATTTGTTGTTAATATGAAGTCTTGGTCTTCTTTCTCGAATGTATTAATAATTTCCTTATATACGTCATAGGAGACTAGGATATCCCCCCAGGTTAAAAAGAAATGATCTTCCTTTATTAAATCCTCGCAAATTAGTAAAGCTCCTCCTGTACCATTCAGTTCTTTCTGTTCTATATATTCAATTTTAATCCCCCATTTATCTCCTTCTTTAAAATATTCTATAATTTGTTCTTTACGATAACCAACAACAATAATTATATTTTCAAACCCTGCGAAAACAAGTCCATTTATAATAAATTCTAATATAGGTTTTCCATGAAGAGGAATCATTGATTTCTGGTAGGTGTTAGAATAGGGCTTCATTCGCTTTCCAAATCCAGCACATAAAATAACTGCCTTCAATTTTTTTTTTTCACCAACAAATTCTGCCCTAATGTGAACTTTCAGTCAGATGATTTTTTTACTAATAATTATATTATTCTGATATCACTGAAGTATTATAATTAGATAATAGTTTCCATTTTTTAGATATGATTAGTAAATTTTGAGCAGTTTTATTTTTTTAATTATATATGACCTGTTTTACTGAGATTAATGATTTGCGACGTTATGATTATAAAAGATGGATTACCGTTATTGTCGAAAAGTTTTTCTAATTCTTCTAATGTTAATAATATGTTTTCGGAGATAGACAACCTAATAATGGTATCGGGTTTTTTTACAGCTCTCAATTCTTTTTCTGATTCATTTGAGAATTTGGGAACTATAAGTGAGCTGAAATTAGAAAATAATAATCTAAAACTTTCTTTTTTAAAAGATTCGAACATTCCGGATTTGATTTTTCTCGCTACTTATGATAATAATTCAGAGCTCGCGAATGTACAAAAATTTTTAAAAATAATTTCTAACCTTTTTCTTAAAAACTTTAATTATAATCAAATTATTAATTGGAATGGGAGACTAAACAGTTTTAAATCATTTGAAAGTATAATTGAGCAATATATTGAAAAGGAGGAGAAAGAAGAGCAGGCTCAATATGATGATAAAGTGTTTGATTGGTTGAAAAGTTTTGAAGATAATATTGAAGATGGTATAATACTAGAAAATATACCAGAAAAAGTTGAAAGTCTTCCTGAATATTATGACTTTGTCCCAGTTTTTACGACTGAAAAGAAAATTAATCCAAAACATTATTTAACAGGAGAGATCTCATGTAAAATATATGAAAATATAGATGGAAAAAAAAATATTAACCAAATCACCAAAGAACTTAATGTAGAACAAATAAAAGTATATAGAATTTGCAAAAATCTAGTTAAAATGGGTTTTATATCCCTTACGTAAAGATTCTTTAATTTTTACCACAAAATGATATCGATCTTTAAAGATAATTTTGTTACACTAACAATAACAAATTTTTCTTCCCAAAATTTTATTATCTATTAATTTATAATGCAATAGAAAAAATTTCTAAAAATTTGAATAATTGGTGTAATAATATAACACTACCAGATCTCAATCCCAACTCTATTGATCTCTTGATAACTGAACTAAAGAAAGCTACTGGAATGATATTTGAGCATTATCAAAGGAGCTTTTTAGAAAAAAGAATTTATTACAGAATGAAATATCTTAATTTAGAATATTATTAGCAGTATATATCATATATTAACTCGCATCCAGAAGAGGTTGATTTATTTTTAGATAAATTTACGATTAATTACACTTACTTTTTTAGAAATTTTAATGTGTTCGAAAGTTTTGAAAAATTCATAAAAATATATGTCGAAAGTTTGAGAAGACCTCTTAAAATATGGTCAGCCCCATGCGCTACGGGGGACGAACCTTACTCTATTGCCATAATATTAGATCAAATCAGAAGTTTAAATAAAAATTTTCCAGATTTTGAAATAACGGCTTCTGATATAGATAAAAACGCTTTAAAATTGGCAAAGGAAGGAATTTATGGAGAATATGCTATACATGAAACACCAAAATTTTTATTAAATACATATTTTTCGAAGAGACATACTGAACTAGGACCAAAATATCTTATTGATAAAAGAATCAGAGCAAAAATTAAGTTTCTTCAAGAAGATATAATAAAGAGACATAGTATTAATGAAAAATATGATGTAATTTTTTGTCGGAATTTTATTATCTATATAAATCAATATGCTCGAGAAAAATTAATGAATGTTTTGGAATCTCGGTTGCGTAATGGTGGTTTATTAATATTAGGAGGTTCAGAAACATTTGCTCCTAAAAGAACGTGTTTTGAAACAATTAGTATTAGGGATAGATTCTATATAAAAAATCTATCTTCCATGGATGAAGAATTTAAACGAAAAATATATAATTCATTCCAAAGTCAAGAAGCAAGACAAGATAGGAAATCTTTAGATAATAACAATCAAAGAATCTTTATGGGAAAAAAATATTTGTCTGAAATAGTTGAAAAAGCTAATATAATCGAGCTTAGGGCACCAAATCTTGAAAATCAAGTTGAATATAAACCAATTAAAGTTCTTGATTTCAAAAAAGAATTAGAAGCAAGAAATCTGGATAAGGAAATAAAAATAGAATCTTATACCCAAGAAAACACCAAATCTCACAAACTTCCACAAAATAAGAAAATAAAACCTGCTGAATTAAGAATTACAGGGATAGTTGTTAATAATGGAAATGATATCACTTCACATAAAAAGAAAAAGGTAAGTACTAGTGCTAACACTAAGCCTTTAGAGAGAAAAAGGATTCCTCAAATTGAAGAAAGAGAGAGATTAATAACACAAAGAGAAGAAGAACTTAATTTAAAAGAATTGCTTTTAGAGAAACGAGAAGAAACACTTGAACAACAATCTATTTTCCTCGAAAGAGAAATGAAAAGATTGGAAAAGCGAAGAAAAAACATACAGAGACTTTATAGAAATGCAAGGGAAAAAGAATTCGAAGTTGATGATAAGACAAAAAGATTTAATCAATTATGGGATCGATTAGAAAAGCGAGAACAAGTAATAGAACAAAAAGAAAGACAATTACAAGATCGACTGAATCAGGTAGGACAATATTCTCGTCAAATAATACAAAGAGAAATCCAAATTAACAATAATTCAAAAGAGATTGAACTTAGAAAAGAAGGAGAGAACTATATTGCTCCTTTTGATGAAAAAAGATATGATAGGGTTGAGAAAGCTAATAATAAGAAAGAATATGTGATCCCTATGGGATATTACAGCTTAATCAATTCCTTTGATAAAGACACTAATGCCACCAAATTTTCTGTTCAAGGATTAGGTTCAAGCATATGCCTTATTCTAAAGGATCCCATAAATAACATCTTTGGTATGTCGCATATATCATTACCTAATTCTTCAGCATCAAAACAAGGTTATCATTTATTATTTCCTCACACATTTGCTGATACATCTGTAAAAGATTTATTTAACAATTTATTATATAATGGTGCTAAAGAATCAAATATTAGTGCCCTCATTGTTGGAGGCGGTAAATTATTCCTAGATTATGACATGACTTATCAAGAAAATTTAGACGTCGTTAAGAAAGAATTAAATTCTTTAGATATTGTGATTGAAGCAGAAGATACAGGTGGCTTGAGTGAGAGAGCTATAGTGTATGATACTATAAATGATGCTCTATATGTTCGGAAGACATGGGAATTCCAATATAGAAAAATAGCCTAAAATTTCAGCTTTTAATATCGAAATATATCAAAAACCCAAGCCCTGCCTCCAGCATCATTAATCGCTTGAGCAACTTGCTCTTGTTTGCCAGGTGCTATCGCAACCATACAACCACCCCCTCCAGCACCCATTTGCTTGGCTCCTAGAGCACCTGCATCTTTTGCGGCATTACATAATTTAATTATTTTTTCTGTATCCGCTTTAATAATTGCTTCTTGTTCTTGCTGGATATCCATAAGTTTTCCTAGTTTCTTAAAATCTCCTTTTAAGAGAGCGTCCTTAGCTTCATATACACCTCTTTCTATGACTTTAAAAGCTTTTAATGTTATGGGATCTTTCTCTTTCAGTTGTTTTTTGACTCTATTCAATATTGAAGAAGCCTTCCTTTCTTCCATTGAATCCCCAACAACCACAGGTAAATTTTTCACATCTAAATATTCAACACTAGGATTTTCGTCGGTATAAATAAAAACTATTCCACCATATGCCTCAGTATATTGATCTAATCTCCCACACTGAATGTCAAGGTCATGATTTTCACCTAAATATGCTAATTCAGCAATATCCCCATTTGAGAGGTTGAGATCAAGGGCTTGGTTTAACACTTTGATAAAACCTATAGAAAGAGCTGCAGATGTAGATAATCCTGCTCCAATTGGAATTTCTGAACTTACTTCAATGTAGAAGCCTTTTTTGATATAGTGTTTCAACCTTTCATATAAGACACTCCAATAGGCTAAATCAATATTTTTTGATGGTACTTCATCAAGAGTAAATCTTACTCTTTCCTTTGTATCATGACTGTAGAATTCGACCTTCCCATCTTCTCTTTCTTTATAATTGATTGTCATCATTAAGTTAATAGCCATCCCTATAACAGGTTTACCTAATAAGTCAACTTTATCCCCCATAAGACAAATTCGTCCGGGAACCTTCACAGAAACTTTCGGTTTCATGCTCTCTAATTATGGAAGTATTATTATAGATTATCTTAATCAATAAAAGTGGAAAATTGAAGTAAAAAATATTATGTTTGTTTTCTTTTTTGCTGGAGTTTCTTTCTTTTACGCTCTGATTCTTGAATTTCTTCTTCTAACTCATACATCTTTGAATCCACCTTACCCTGTAATTTAAATTGTCCATAGATTTTGCTTTCTTCCCGTTGTCCCTTTTTTGATATTTTTTCAAAAGATATTTCGATAGGTAAATCTTGACTCCGGGCTAAATTTATAAAATTAATAAAACCGATATGTTTGCTTGGAGCAATACTGAATTTTAGACTTATATCTTTATTTTTCTTTGTTTTGGTTTTCAAAATTAAGCGTAATTTCAATTCTTTCCAATCTCTTTGTTGTGTAAGTGAATATTTATATACTTAAAATAATCAAAATAAAAAAAACTATGTTATTTTATAATGTGAAATATATTTTAATTTATCCCATAAAACAATTTAAATCATGGCTTCTAAATTTCGATTAAGGTATATTTTCAAACAATTGGTAAATTTAATAGCGAAAGGTTTAATAAGAATAGGCGTCAGCCCCAACTTAGCTACTATTATAATGCTATCATTTTCAGTCCTTAGCTTTCTCTCTTTAGTAATTCTTCGAAATCTTTTATATTTTTCAATTCTAGTATTTATCACTGGAATTATGGATGGATGTGATGGAGCAATTGCTCGTTTAACAAGTAAATCAACAAAATTTGGGGGTTTCTTTGATTCTTTCATGGATAGATTTTCAGAGTTTTTTATATTCTTAGGATTACTCATTTTTAGTAAGGATGAGTTATTGTGGAATTTCTTTGATATGAAGTTGATTATTTTTATATCTTTCTTAACTTCTATTATGATCAGCTATACTAGAGCTCGAGCAGAAGTTATTTTCAAAGGAGACTTCGATATTGGACTTATGGCCAGATCTGAAAGATTATTTTATCTATTTATAACAATGATAATTGCTTCGTTTTATGGCTTTATGGGAGAATTTCTGTTTATATTTATGTGGTTGGTAATAGGGACCTTTATTTTTCGTATGATACGTATCTATTATCAAATAAAAAGAAAGATCACGAACTAAAGCTTAGATTAAAGTTATAATTCTCCCTTAATAAACTCTATTCTTATTCTATCTCCATTTTTCAAATTCAATTTATCTCTGAGGTAATCCTTTGCTAAAATTTCTACTATATTTTTTTTGTGGTGGGTTCTTTTAATCTTTAAAATTGCTGCCTTTATTTTATTTTCTTGGCTATCCAGACGGGATACAAGACAATTATAACATTCTACTGATCCATATGAACGTCCTATATCTTTATCTTCAAAACCTTCAATAAGAACGGGAAGTCGGCTATTTAAATTTTCATCTAATAATTCTTTATTAAGATCACTTAATTGAAGATTCAGGGTTCCATAATAAGGTTCAAATCCTAATTTTTTCTCAAATTGTTTTAAATAACCAGGGATTCTAACATAATATCCTCCCTCTCCCATTCCTTCTGTAACTTCTCCTACAATTAGAATATCTCGAAGGATTTGTTTTAAGCTATTATACATTAGGAGCATGATATCTGCCCCTTCTTTAGTAATTCTTATTGTTTGTTCTTTTCCAACAATTTTTCTTTGAATCCAGCCCATTTCTTCTAATTGGTATAATCGTCTAGATGCAGTTTGTTGAGATAATTTGAGTATCTTACCAAATTCTACACTACTTATGTGAATTGCTTTCTGACTACCAATATTTTGGCAAAGATGGAAAAGAGCAAACCAATCTGCATATCTATCTGGAAGTATTTCTTTTTTATCTTTCATTATTATGGATTTTTATTATTTTTCCTTAAATCTTTCAACTATTTTCCTCTTTATCAAACTTGAGCTATGTAGTTCATATTTATCATAATAATTTTCGAGCCTTCTTACTTCAATATGGTTTATTCCTTTTTGTTTTAGTCCTTCTTTCAATATATCAATACTATATTTTTGATCAGGACCAAGAAGAATTATGTGTGGGTTTATTTCCTCTACAGTTTTAAGAGTATCATTATCATTTCTACCCAATCTTGCTTCTTTCACATTTTTAATGTTTTTTATAACCTCTAATCTCTGTTCCTGAGATATAATTGGACGTTCCCCAGAAAATAATTCACGATTTCTGTCGGTTGCTACCACAACATAAACATCACCTAATTTTGCTGCTTCTCTTATTAGGTAGATATGACCAGCATGAATAATATCAAAAGTTCCCGCAACCAGAACTCGTTTCCTCGTTTCATTCATTTTCAAAACATCTTTTCAAGTCATTCATTTGAATTGCTAATGACACATCTCCTCTAGTTTTTTCAATAATATTTCTTGCGACATCAACTTTACGCCTTAATTCTTGAGTTACTCCAACTGGATAGTCTATAGAAAAGAGATATGTATAAATTTCATCCATATTTTCTAAAATGTCATTCAAACCCTCAGTATGGTCATTTCTTATATTATCTAAAGCATATCTTCTCAGTTCACCAATGACATCTGCTAAGCCTAAAGCATAATTCAATGGATTAATTTTCATTTCTGAAGGTGTAGGAATATTAGTATTAGTTATAATTGAATGAAAAGCTATTAATTCTGTAAACTCCTGTTCTGGGGTTTTCAGGTATTTAGAAAAAAAATCAGGATTTTTATTCACCAACTTAACTAAATTCCCATGATTTGCCTTAATTACATTTACTTTTTCTTGGAACTTATCAAATTCTTGTCTATGAATGTGTTTTATCCCAATACTACAATCTCGAACGACATCACGAGATAAGTGCAAAATATTTTCTCTATCGTGATATAGAATGTCTAACAAATTATTAATCTCTGAAAAAGCTTTTTTAAGATTCATAATTATAGAGATAAATTCTAGTAACAATTAATTTGAATTCTGAATATAATTATATATCAAAAGTAAGAAAAGTATTTAGAATTTATTATAAGGTACTATTTAACAATAAAAAAAAATGATCTAACATGAAAATCTTGTTAATTCACTCGCAGGATGTCGAGGTCATCAAAAATAAAGAGGCAACCAGTAATCCTCAAGAATTTGCAGAAGATTATATTAAAATGGAAGGGCTTGTTTTGGTTTGTTATGTATCTGTTGAAGATCAAGATACATACGATACTGATTTAATTGCTAAACAAGGTGCTGAAGAGATTGAAACCGCTATATTACAAATTACAGGATTCCCCGAACAAGTGAATCAAAAAAATGAAGAAATAAGAGAGTTTAATAAAAAGATCGAAAAAGGAGAAATAAAGGGAAAATCTAGGAAACTTACAGAACTCATTAAAGAAAGAAGTATGTATCGCGTAGATAAAGTTTTAGTATATCCATGGGCTCATTTAAGCAAATTTCTTAGTAATGAGGCAGCTGCTATGGAAGTTTGCCCTAAAATTGCCAAGAATTTACAAGAAAAGGGGATTGAGGCAAAATTCTCTCCTTTTGGATGGTATAAATCCTTTAAAATCAACTGTTTAGGACATGAATTAGCAGAAATGTACCGAGATGTTAAATTAGCCATCAAACCTGAGGAGGAACTCAAAAATTCTGTTTTCAAACTAATCACTGTAAATGGTAAAGAAATTGATTTAAATTTTGATCAAAATCAGAAGTTGTTACAACCAGAAGAGATTAAAGACAAGGATTTTAATTCATTTTTAAAATCTGAATTAGGTTCCAGAGTTGTAGATAAATCAATAGAACCCGTTCATATAAAAGTGATGAAAGATTTTGAATTAGTAGATTTCGATCCTAATACCGATGCGGGGAATTTTAGATGGTACACAAAAGGAGTCATCATGAAGAATCTGATAAAAAATTATATAGAAGACAGATTAATAGACTTTGGGGCAATATTAGTAGATACTCCCGTTATGTATACAGTTAAAAATAAGAAGTTAACAGCACAGACTGCTCGATTTCCAGCTAGAAGTTATTGGGTTGAATCAGGAAAAGATAGATATTTATTAAGATATGCGAGTGATTTTCTTCTTTTCGATTTATTCTCTCAGATGAATTTAAAACCACAATATCTTCCATTAAGAGCATATGAGTATGAACAATATGCTTTTAGACGTGAACAAGAAGGCGAATTATCTGGATTAAGAAGACTTCGTGGATTTATAATGCCAGATATGCATACTCTGTGTAAAGATTTAAATTCTTCTATTGAGGAATTTAAAAAGCAATATGAATTAATTAAAAATCTTGAAAATGATTTAGGCATAAAAAGTTATGTTATTTTTAGAGCAACGCAAGAATTTTATAAAGAAAACAAGGATTGGATAATAGATCTAATAAAAACAGAAAAAAATCCTGCTCTTTTAGAATTATGGGATGATCGATATTATTATTATATCTTAAAATTTGAAAGGAATGTAGTTTCTGCTCAAGGTAAAAGTGCTACATTAGCAACTAATCAAATAGATGTTGAGAGTTCTTTAGAATATATGAGGGATACTGACGGAGTAGAAAGACAGAAATATAATATATCTTTCACAGATACAGATGGTCAATTAAAACATCCGATTATTCTTCACAATTCTCCTACAGGTGCTATTGAGAGAGTTTTGTGGGGTTTAATTGAATCATCTATTCGAAATAAGGATAAATTAGTTCCAGGATTTAAAACTTGGTTATCCCCAGTTCAAGTACGGATTATAACCGTTTCTGATGATCAAAACGAATATGCTGAGAAGATTCTTGATATTATTAATGGTGAGGAATTTAGAGCTGATTTTGATGACCGAGAAGAAACAGTTGGTAAAAAAATAAGACAGTCAGAAATTGAATGGATTCCCTATACAATTATACTTGGTAAAATGGAACAACAAAATCAGACTATTTCAATAAGAAAACGATTAATAGGGGAACCATTTGGCCCAAAAAAGCAAACTTCTAAACAAATTAATAATGAAAAACTGGATAAATTATTAGAAATGCTGGAAGATGATACAAGAAGTTTTCCAAAGTATAAATTACCAAAACCTTTTAGAAAATTCTCAACTAAAGTCTATTTTAGAAAATGAATGTAATTAAATCTATTATTTTTGATTTAGGGGGAGTGGTAGTAGATTTAGATTTCTCAAATTTTTATAACAAAATCATTTCTCAATCTCCTCTTAATAAACCTCAAACTCCTATTATTTTAGAATTTTTCCGTCAATC
>JAHQWY010000408.1 GCA_029856445.1 Promethearchaeia archaeon | reverse complement strand
GCCATAAGTTGCTGAATCATATTTAAACCACGTGTTTTGAATTCCGAAATTAGTGTCAACATCTTGAACTTGGGGGAAAATTATTGTATAAACTCCCATTCCTAAGCCTGATATTCCTATTATAAGGGCTAAAATACCTAATCCTTTTCCATTTGACACAAATATCACTAATTTAATTTAATTTAATTTAAACTTATTTTACTTCTATTTAAATAGGAGTAATACTTAAGCTATGGAAAATTGGGCTATCAAAGCTAATTATACGATATTTATAATTAATTCGTTAACCAGCATAAGATTTTAACATGGTTCCAGAAATAGTAAAACATTTAAAAAAAAAAATCAAAAATTTATTTGTTTATATAACTCTTTCTTCTAAAGAAAATAAATGCAACAATTGTTGGTAACGCAAACAAAATATACCAATGTCCAAAAGAAATTACTCCTGAAGATCCTGTTGATATGTGCTGAAACAGGAGATATATCTGTTGATCATCACCACCTGTAGTAATGTAGGCACCATTTGCTGAAATAGCAACCGCGTGGATAATTCCTCCCGTAGTATAATTCCAAAGAGGGATTCCACTTGACTTTTTAAAAGCATAGATTTGATAATCGTTACTACCTACCGCAATATATTCACCATTCGCTGAGATATCAATACAATGGGGATGATCAGAATCACCAATTTGGCCACTGGTTGTGTAATTCCATAGAGGAGTTGAGTTTGATCTTTCAAAGAAGTAGGCAGTATTATCTAAACCTCCTGCTGCTATATAATTTCCATCAGAATTTATCGCAACAGAATATATTTGACCACCAGTAACATATGACCAGATTGGTACGTTGCTAGAAATGCTGAAAAGCAAGACTTTTTGATTATATGTTCCAGCTACAAGAAAATTCCCATCATCGGAAATATCTACTGCATTCATTTCAGAACCTTCAGTATAATTCCATAATGGAATCGGGCTCGTTTTATCAAACACGTATAAATAATTATCAGTACTCGCGGCAGCAATGTAATTTCCATCATCAGAAATAGAAACAGACCAAATGGTAGATCCTGCTGAAAAACTCCACATTTCAGTTTTGGGGCTACTAAATGTGCTATTAAATAAATAAATCATCCCATCATCTGCAGCTGCTACTATGTAATTTCCATCTGCAGAAATAGCAACATCGTTCATAAAATCTGTGGTTGGAGAAAATACCCACTCAGGTGTTTTGGGGTAGGTCACTGAGTCATTAAAATACATCACATTATAAGCATCACTGACTGCAGCTATGTGATTTCCATCTGGAGTAATGTCAACAGCATACACACTATTAGTTGCATTATAAGCCCATAAAGGAGTTTTTGACTCAGATGCCATATTGTTAAACAGATAAACTGAACTGTCATCGGAGTAAGTACTACTAACAACTGAACTTCCATCTGCAGAAATTGCCACATCTCGAATTCCTTCATTAGCCGTATAATTCCATAGAAGTTCAGCAACATCGGAATCCAAACTGGATGAAGAGGGGGAAACTTTAATTTTCGCATCAGCTTGGATACCTGAGAAAATGTTCATACAGCTTAAAAGGAGCAGTATTACTAACAGAAATTTGAAATTATTAGAAAATTTTGTCAAAATTATCAATCCCAATTATTAGATTTATTAAATAAATCACCTTTCACCTTTATTAATTTTAAGGTATTTGTTTTAACGAGCTTTTGATTTAAGTTCAAAGCTTTTAACATATTTTTTTAAACAAATTTCGAAACCCATTATCGGTTTAAGGAATATGATATTAAATCTTAATTTTTCATAATGAAAAAGATTAAAAATTGACCTGATTTTTACAACACCATGAAAGCACTTTTACTTAATGGAAGTCTCAAGAAAGATTTGGATATTGATAAAATACAATCTTTAATAATAGAAGAGCTTGAAAGAAATAGATTTGACATAGAGTCGATCTTATTAAGACAGGTTAACCTAGCAGCATGTCAAGGTTGTTTTGATTGCTGGGTAAAAAGCCCTGGTGAGTGTAGAACAGATGATTACGGTCGGGAAGTTGCGAAAAAAATGGTTCAAAGTAATCTTATCATTCATTTGACACCAATAACTTTCGGTGGATATTCCTCTGAGCTGAAAAAAGTGATAGACAGGTTTATCCCCACAATATTGCCCTTTTTCACGAAAAGGGATGGAGAAACTCATCATACATATCGTTATCCAAACAGAGCTTCAATTATTGTTGTTGGATTTTTGGAACAAACGGATGATGATCAAGAATTAACATTTAAAGAGTTGGTGTATCGTAATTCACTTAATATGGGTGCCCCGATTCATGAAGCACTTATCTACTTCAAAAATCAAAATAAATCCGATTTTATAGACAATTTTAACACAATTTTGCAAATAGTGGAGGCTTAGATATGACTTCAAATAAAAGAGTATTACTTTTAATAGGGAGCCCAAAAGGTGAAAAAAGCACCTCAGCATCTCTTGGAAATTATTTAATCTCAAAATTAGAAGAGTTTGGGATGATAAGCGAGAAATTATTTATTCATAGACTTGTAAATCGAGAAGAAAAACTACAAGAGCTGTCTCAAATAATTGAAAATGTAGATCTAATCATTCTTACGTTTCCTTTATATGTAGATAGTTTACCCGCTCCCGTGATAAAAGCAATGGAATCAATTAAAGAAAATAGAATAAATCTCGAACTTAAAGAAAAAATCGATGTGAGTTATGAAGATATATATTCGGATGATGCCAAAAAAAAGTATGGGGAATTAACCCCTCCAACATTAATAATTCAAGATAAAATTATAGTAGAAGGACATGTTCCAATCATAAAGAAACTCGCACGGGATTTGTTTAGAGTAATTGAAAGCTTAAATGTATAATTCTAAATAATGTCTCTTTTGTTCCTTATATCTTTTAAGTTAATTGAATTAGTAAATTAACCCATCTAGTGAATAAGTTTCATTAGCGATAATTTTTCTCAAATTATATAGCCTCGTATGCTTTCTTCAATTCAGAAATAAGAAATCTTTTCATTTTGAGAAATGTTACAGAAAGAATAGATTTAATCAAA
>JAHQWY010000407.1 GCA_029856445.1 Promethearchaeia archaeon | reverse complement strand
ATATTAAAGGAATTAATAATAATGTTGTGTGTAATGAATGTGAAGCAATTGCTTTTGCCTCAGGATATCATCTAGCTACAAATAAGGTTGGAATTGTGTATATGCAAAATTCTGGGCTAGGGAAAGCAGTTAATCCTCTTACATCTTTATGTGATCCTGTAGTCTATTCAATTCCAATTCTCCTGATGATTGGATGGCGTGGAGAACCAGGAAAAACAGATGCTCCTCAACATAAGAAAATGGGTGAAATCACTTTATCACTATTAGATACACTTCAGATACCATATGTTATACTAGACGCTGATTTGGATATTGTTGAAAGAAATTTAATTGAAGCAATGGATTATTTTGATAAACAAAAAGGACCATTTGCTTTTATTGTTCGTCGTAATTTCTTTAAAGAGTATGAAATAGGAAAGAAGCCATTAAGGAAATACTCATTAACTACAAATGAAACAATAAGATTAATTATGGATAATCTAGAAAACAATGAAATAATTATTTCTACTACTGGATATATTTCAAGAGAAGTATTTGAATACAAAGAATTTAAAAAATTAGATCATGATAATAGTTTTTACAACATTGGTGCTATGGGATCTGCTAGCTCTGTTGGATTGGGTATAGCACTTCAAAAACCTAATAGAAGAATAATAATTTTTGATGGTGATGGTGCAGCAATTATGCAGATGGGTGCTTTTACCACGATTGGAAACCATTCTCCATCCAATTTTGTTCATATAATATTTGATAACGAGGCTCATGAATCTACAGGAGGTCAACCTACAAATTCCCGAACAGTAAACTTTTCTAAAATTGCGAAAGCAAGTAATTATAAATCAACACTTTTTATTCAAACAAAGAAAGAATTATTGAATTGCATCGAACGAATTATAAATGGACAAGGACCAATTTTAGTTCATATTAAAATCAATCTATCTGATAATAGAGATCTAAAAAGGCCAGGTAAACTTCCAAAAGAATACAAAGAAGAATTCATGAAGAATTTAATAAATTGAGAAGTACATTTTTAACTATATTTTAAAAAATTTCAATTATATGAATGTTTTTATAGGATATGAGATTTTTTGTGATAAAATTTAACTTAAATTTGCTTTAATGGATTATAGATAAATGAGTCAATTGAAAAAAAGATTAAACAAGTTTCTCCTTTTCTTTCATTCTAGGATACATTTATTCATCTTTTTAGTTTCTGTTATTTCTCTTGTGTTTGTTTTTTTGAAGCTAACTGAATTTAATGAAATTAGTGGGATATCGAATTTAGTTGGTCTTAATATTACATTCCAGTTCATAGTAGTTCTTAGTTCAATCTTTGTTATATTATTTTTACCATCATATCCTATTTTTTTCATAATTCTAAAAAGAGAGATATTTACTGTTTTAGAAAAACTAGGACTAACTATTGTTGTAAATTCTGCTTTCTTCATATTTTTAGGCTATTTCGGATATTGGGTTGGGATTTCAATATCGGGTTTTTTATTCTTCTTTTGGATTTTGATTCCTTTTCTAATAATTGTGTGTTATATTGGCTTTTTTGAATTTAAAAAGGAGACCTATGTGTTTTTTAAACCAAAATATTATTTAAAAAATAATAGTGAGAAATTAGATGAATTTTTCCTCTTAAAATACCTTAAAAATAAAATTACTTTAAATTCTTTATTACTTATTGCTTTTTTATTCTTAATTTGCATTCTTAATATAATTAAATTTAGTATTTTTCCTGGAACTGACCCCTGGCTTCACATTCTTAATAGTAGAATAATAACTGAAGAAAATGTTCTTCCACTTAAGGGATATCATGGAACGATGGGTATTAGTATTTTTGGAGCAGTAATCAATTTTTTTTCAGGAGTAAGTCATTTATTGATTCCGAAATATTTTATAATTTATACAATCTTTCTTTCAGCTATTCTTTTCTATAGAATTTCTGTGAGAATTTTCAAAAGGAAAAATCTAGCTATTTTTAGTGTTTTCATCATTGAGTTTTCTTCTTTAGGTTTTTCTAACATGATGCTTCAGTATTGGCCTTCAGGGTCTGCATTAATAAAATGTTTAGCAATATTTCTCATTCTCTATATTAGATTAGAGAAACTTATTCAATTCGAACGTCCAACTAAAAGGGAGATAATTTCAGATATCCTTTTAATCTATTTCTTAACTACTTTAATCTTTATAAGTGCTATACTCACACATATTATTACATCAATAATTTTTTTGTTTTCATTTCTATGGTTATATCTAATTTATTTTCTAAAGGATCATAGAAGAGGAATTGATTTTATCTTCTTATGTGGTCTTGCAGGAATTTTTATTATTTTAAATTCATTTGGGATTGGAACTGGTCATTATTGGTTTTTTATCCCAATTCATCTCTCTTGGTATTATTTACTTTTAATTGGTGCAGCAGGATGTATAGCAGGAGGAATTTTATTGTGGAAAATACAGAAATCAATCAATTTTTCTAAAGGAAGGTTTAAGTCGGCAATAACAGGAAGAAGCAATAAATATTTCAAAAAAATTGAAGATAAAGTAATTCTTCCTCTTTTTTTTAGTATTTTAATAATAACAACTATTATTTTATTGATTGTAGATTTGATTTGGATTGATATAACAATTGCTGATATGTTTTATGTAACTCAAATCATACTACTTAGCATTTTTGCTGTATGGGGTTTAATAGTCTATCAAAAAAAGCCAAAAGGAAAACTTCTATTTATTTGGGGCATAGGTCTGTTTCTTCTATTAGGTGTGGGATTTATTTTCAACTTACTAATATTAAGTAATCTGATTTGGCAGAGAATTCTCTATCTAATCCCCCCAATCATAGTGATTGGATTTATTTCATATATCTATAAAATTATTAAGTTGAAGAAAATTAGAACATTTCGCATGAAATTTATAATTCTCTTGGTTATAACTTTCTCATTACTAACCACTTACTTCTATGAATCTGTTAGTTTTGAAGTATTTACTCTAAAGAGAAGAGATACAAGTCCAATCCAATGGTATTCGAATAATACTTCCGATAAGAATGTTTTAATTACTGAATTCGGTTGGAGTAATGTATTTAAATATTAT
>JAHQWY010000406.1 GCA_029856445.1 Promethearchaeia archaeon | reverse complement strand
ATCTTTTTTTTCTCATGTGGGAGATCTCCCCAAATTTCGAGTAATAAATTGGCAGCAGAATCACTAGTAATAGTAGTATGGCATTCAATATTCTCCACAAGAAGTTTTTCCTCTTTAACTACATCCTCTTCATTTAATTCCTCAAAGAGTTTGACTTCTTTTTTAGCAAATAAATCTGTGTTAGGAAATATTTCTAATGTTCTAAGTCTTACAAAATCAGGTTCAATTTCATTAATGACTCTTGCAGTTTCAAGGGCATGTTCTTCACTCCATCTTTTACCACCTAATCCAGGCATAACATATGTAGACAGTGAGATTCCTCCCTCTCTAATGCTTCTCCCGCCCTTTATATGTTCTTGACTATTAGCTCCTTTATTCATAAATTCTAGTACATTATCCGAACCTGATTCTAACCCAACATGAATTCGATCCAACCCAGCATCATGAAGTTTGCTAAAGTATTCCCCTCCTTTTTTAGCAGCTGTTCTGGTTCTCCCATAACTAGTTATTCTACTTACTGTTGGAATTTTTTCCTTCCAATATATAAGAATATCTCTTAAAAAATCACTTTTATATAAGAGGGGATTTGCTCCCCCTAAGAAAGCAGTAGATGCATTCGTATATAAATGCCAGATTAATAAGTGATTAATGCACTGACTCAATTTTGGGTATTTTGTTATTGTATCTAATATTTTAGATTGATCCAAATATCCTGAACTTAATAAAAATTCATTTAACGCGACAACATTATCAATATCCTTTTTAATATCTTCCAAAGATCTTCTTTCAAATTTTATTGAACGACTTCCCCCTCCACAGAAAGCACATTTACCCCATGGACAAGAAAAATGAGTAGCAATTGAAAGACTAAAATTTTCTGTAGGAGGTCTCACTGTCGCAATTTGAAATTCTTGCATAATAAAATCTATTTTCAAAGATATTTTAAAATTTATTTTACAGTGTTTCAAGTATCAATGAAAAAGATGTTTTACTTTACTACCAATACGTCACATAAAGCATTATTCATCACTTGGGTTGGGATTGACCCTAATATTCTACGTTTCAGAATTCCGTGTTTTCCACTATAACCAAGCACCACTAGATTAACATTCTCTTTTTCTACAGTTTGCTCAATATAATCTTCTGGACTTGTATCTTGAATTAACCTAGTTTTAATTGAAAGATTTGCCTCTTCAAATAATTTTTCGATTCTGTCGAAAACTTTTTTACCATGATCATCAATATTCTCATAGTCAGAGTCAGAGCCACGATGTAATGTTGAATGGAACGCAATTATATCACCTTCATAACCCTTTTGTATTTCAATCACACGTTTAACTGCTTTTAAGGACTCTTCCGATTCATCTATGCCAATTAAAATTTTATCAAAAATAAGTTTATCACCT
The DNA here is from genome assembly GCA_029856445.1 of Promethearchaeia archaeon. Lineage (GTDB taxonomy): Archaea > Asgardarchaeota > Lokiarchaeia > Sigyniarchaeales > SOKP01 > Loki-b32. Next base: position 1,699 of record JAHQWY010000406.1, on the reverse strand, counting down.
CGCAATATTTGCAACTATTATTTAGAATAAAAAACAAGAATAGTACATAAAGATAATGATAAAAAATTATAAATTCATTAACACTTTCTTGAAAATCAATTTAAACATCTAAATAAGTAAAAACATGGGAAAGAATTATAAACTAAAGAAATTAAGTTTAATAACTAATAGTTGTTAATTTTGATCAAAATAATAAGAGATAATTTCGAATGTATAAGAAAATTTTATTAGCTACAGATGGTTCTAATCATATCGATCGAGCAGCATCAATGATAATTGGATTTTATAAAAAATGGGGTAGCGAAATTTTCATATTTCACTCTATTAAGCATATGTTAGAAAAGGTTTCTCCTCCTTCTCATGGATATAATGTTCCATATGCATCTAATGCTTATTTTGGACCAACTACAACCTCTACACCCGTATTAGTGAGAGAAGATATAGATTCTAATATTACAAGACTGAGTGAAGAAGAGATTAAAAGAATAGGTGAGAGTATTTTAGTTGAAAAAAAAGCTATCTTTGATGAACTACAAGTACCTGCTAAAACTCGTTTGATAATAAAAGAGTACCCTGAAGATTATATTTCGAGAATTGTGAAAAAGAAGAAATTTGATCTTGTTGTTGTTGGTCTTAAAGGAGTTCATTCTAAGTTAAGTCAAATTTTTTTAGGTTCTGTGGCTGAAAACGTTGTGAAAAACGCGCCCTGCGATGTTATGGTCTTTAAATAACAATTTAATTTTAAGATTCCTTTTTTCTGAAATAATCAATATTAATTTCTTGAAAACATGAGTCAACTTCTTCAATATTTTCTAATTCTCTTAATGTGAGTCTATTCTTGTCATCAAAATTTTTTGCAGCCCACCTTAACTTAAGAAATCTTTGGTGATGATGGTGAAACCTTTGATTAGCGTACTCTTTTGCTTGTTCAGTATAAAGAAGAAATGGCCAATCGCTGCCTTCCATTAAAATTAATTCTCGAGCCATTTGTTCTAGGATTCTTCTTTCCCAATTATTTGGATTTTGGTTGGAATCTAGTATGTTTTCAAATTCTTTAATTGTTCCATTAATATAAGGCCAGATCCAACCATGTTCTGGATTTTTCCAAACCCTAAAATCCCCTGCTTCACCCCAACTGCTTTCTTTCATTTCAATAATGGAAAACTTATCTTTAAAATTTGAAATGTAATCAGAAATAGTAATCATTTTCACTTCTTCCCTAATATTAATGAATTCAATAACTCTATTTAACCAATCAATACCTTCCGCGAACCAATGACCAAATAATTCGAAATCAAAGGGGGAAATTACTATTCCTTTTTCATCATACTTCTCAGAAAAGGCTTGAGCCTCACTTACCAGAAGGTTCACAAAATGGTTTGCTTGAGATTCAATAACTTCTTTTACTTTCTCAAGATTATAGAGTTGTTTGTTATCTTCCTCTATATTTTTACCAGTAATTCTCCAATAATGTAAACCCGATTCATAATCTTTTTTATGAAATTCTCTATAATATTCATTACCAGGATAACCAATTTTAGCATCCCAAACTTGTCTACTTGTGTTCCTATTCCGGCCAAAAACTGAAACTCCGGTTTCCAATTTATAACCAAAATTTGTGGTTAAACCCAAATCGTTTTTTTGTTCAATAATTTCTGCATTAAGGATCCCATGAGAATCTACAAAAAAATATTCGATA
>JAHQWY010000405.1 GCA_029856445.1 Promethearchaeia archaeon | reverse complement strand
ACAGAAAGAAATATAGAATTAAAAGTATTTATCAATCCTGTGCTCCTCTGCCAAAATGAGGTGGGTTTTTTAGAGAAAGATATCCCATTTGCATTTCTCTCTGAAATGAATCTTCATATTCTCAATCAGAAAAATCTTAATGCACTCCTACAATTTATTGAGAAAAAATATACCTTATTAGAGACTTATAAAAAACAAACTCATTCATTAATCTCATATAATGAATCATATAACCAATTCTTAAAACGTTCTACAATTGTTTCAATTCCCTTTTTAGGATTTGGGATGGTCCTTATCTTTTTGATCCTCTTTCAATCATTCGATATCATGAAATTCTTTCTAAATATTGGATATGCACTTCTCGGTGTATTCTTTATCGCAATCCTTTTCTTTTATATGAAGCTACTGAAGACACGTTTAGAGATCCAAGCAGAATTTTCAAATCCAATACAAAAAACAAAATCACTGTTAGATGAAATCAGTCTGGTATTAATTAATGAACAATTTAATCCTGAAATGATGTCCCAATTTGCATATGAATGCTTAGGAAAACAACACCAGTCGAAGATAATTACTCAACTTGAACAATATCAGATAAAAGAGTCTATTGATAAAAATCGATTACACAATAAGGTAAAAAATGGGGGCTTTTTTGAAGCAGATATCTCCGATACTAAATTAAAGAAATATAGTTCATTTTTAGAGGAATAATCATGAAAATGGTTTCGTATCCAAAACTAATGTTATTAGTAGGTGTAATTTTGCTATTTGTATCGTTGTTTTTGGAATGGTATTCATTTCAGGTAGTCGATCTCAACAATGTACTCATCGCTTCTTGGAGTTATAACCTTTTTTATGAATGGACTACAGAATTTCCTTCAGGGATAACTGTTAATGAAGAGTACAAACCATTGAATCTAGGCGTACCCTTTTATTTTAATATCTTATTTATTATAACACTGGTATTGTCTGTAGGAGTCATTTTCAGTCGAGATAGTCATGAATCTAAAAAATTAACGAATACAAGGTACTTCTCCTATATTTTTGGTTTTTTACTTGCACTTACTATTTTCTATGTTATACTTTTTCCAAGCTTCTATTTATATCCTAATGAGTTATATTTTCCTGTCTTAACTAATGTTGATAGTGAATTAGGAATAACCAAAAATTACACTATTAGTACCGGTTATATTTTGCAGTTAATTGGATTTATCCTTATTTTTCCCTATTCTGTGTATTATATACTTAGCACCTTTGTACAAGAAAGAAATTACCGCTTACCTGAGATCCAAATTGAAGAAATAATCAAGGAGATTCAAGAACCAATTGACATAGATGAATTTATCGCAGAAGAGGAATTAGTATTTAAGGAGGAGCGTTATAAATGACTATCAATTATCAAATTTTTGATCTAAAACTAAAACGCTTAATACAAGCCTGTAAGGAAACAGGTAATTTCAAAAAGTTAGCTGTTGTTGGATTCATTTCTACCAGTAATTTAGTAGATGAGATTGCTCTAAAATTAGGAATGAGACCTCGTGATAGGGAGAAGAATAAAGAGCTTCTATTTGAATATATGACAGCAGTAAACGATATATTTGAAAGAAATATACAAATCCAAATCTTTAATAAAAATACTATCACTTCGATTAAAGAAATAGAATTAATATTTTTAAGGAACCGTGGAGATATTCCCTATAATCATATAAAAAGACTAATTTTCGTATATTATGAACTAAGAAAGATTGAAGTTCCCAATCTGTATAAAGGGATGACAGGAGAAGGCTATTTTGAATCCTCTAACTTATATATGCTTAATGTGGGCCCGAAAGGGATGAGACATAAAAGAGAAAGTTCAAGTAAATTTAAACCAATATTATTACAAAAAATCAGGGAACAAGAATGGGAGGTTCAGCACGATTTAAGAAGAAAACTCGATCAAACGAATATAGAAAGGGCAATATTCTTAAAAAATATTGAAAAAAGTCTCAATAAAACCAAAAATCACAAGATAACTTTTCAAGGTACCTTAAAAGATAATATGGATTTTGATCAAGAAAAAAATATCTTCATAAAATATTTTCTCGTGGGAGTTGCATTTCTCTTTCTGTGCTTAGGTGGTCTTATTGTAGTTGAGATGATTATATACCCCAATATAATACCTGTGTTAAGTAATCTTCTTCTCTTTTTCTTCGGAATCGTCATAATTATTACATTTTCATATAAGAGGTTATATAAATTGAGGGAGGAGTAAGAAATGGCTAGTTTTGGAAAGAAATCAACACCAGAAGGGAAGAGAAAAATGCAAATTTTATTAGATGAAAAAAGTTCAAAAAGTACTATTCCGCGAATCTGGAAAATAAATCCCTCATTTAAACATATTAATAGAACGATGACCATAGCACGGACTATATTTTTTGTAATTCTTGTAGTCTTTTTTATGAATTCTGCATATTTCACCACATTTGATTTATCTATGGTGCTTGGTGTAGGAATTATAATTAGCTCAATGTTTATTTTTGTGTTTCGGGATCAACTCTATTTTGTTCGCAATTTTGCATCTCTTTCATTTAAGAAAGCGAAACGAATATATCCTTTTCAAGACCTGATATTTTTATTAGATAGTGAGACCACGTCAACTATTTATATGTGTAATAAAAAGGAATTGGTGAATACTGGTCTTGACATTTTTCGAATAAAGGTTATTCCTGAAAATATTCATGCCTCTATGGGATTATTCATAAAAGCTCTAAGTGAATATAAAAATATGGTAAATTTTACATTTCAGATAATTCAGATCCCACTTATCCACAATAATCAAAACAATCAAACTGAATTGGCAGAATCTGTTCAAACATTTATTTATTTTTGTGTCCATTGCTCTGTTAGAGGAACCTTAAGCCCTACAAAGGTGAAATTGTTAAAAGATAAAATGATTAGGGCAAGAAGCGTTTTAGAAAGCAATTTTGTGGGCAATTTTCACCACTTTCAGATCAACCATCTTACAGGACTTGATTTGGTTAATGCCTTGCGCTCCTTTTTTTTAAAAATTCCAAAAGACGTCGGATTTGAAGAGGTCGTAAAGAGGAAAGCTACAGTTACTCC
>JAHQWY010000404.1 GCA_029856445.1 Promethearchaeia archaeon | reverse complement strand
CTTATGAAGATCTTTTTCAGTTAAGCCTGAAGATAATGCATCTTCGCTTTCAGCAAATATTTTATAGAAATTTTTTCTTAATCCTAGGAAATTCATGGGAGTTGTGATATTCTTCCGAGTTTGATCAATAATAATTGTTTGAGAAAGAGCACCTTCGATCTTATCATGCTTACCCGGTTCCATGGGTTCCTGTGCCATAGATGTTGTATGTTTTTTTGGAGCTAATGCCCTCCCAATAGTATCAATCAGGAGAGTACTTTTTCCACTCCCTGAAACACCGCATAGTCCAACTAGAAGCCCGTGAGGTATTTCTATTGTATCACCTTTTAAATTATTTTCTCCAACTCCATAAATTCTCATCCATTTCTTTGGAATTTTTTTCTCTATATTATATTTGAATTTCTTTTTCCCATTTAACCAATTTGCTGTGATTGTGTTTTTAGTTTTAATCTCATTTGGAGAACCCGTTGCAACTATTTTACCACCTTGAATTCCTGCGTTGGGACCTAAATCAACAATAAAATCTGCTGAATTAATTAATTGCAGGTCATGTTCTACCATTAGGATCGTATTTCCCATATTACGTAATTCTATAAGTGCTTCCAATAAAGCTTCAAGTTCCAAAGGATGTAATCCTCTGGAAGGCTCATCTAAAATAATTGTAAGAGATGTAAGACCACTCCCTAAAACACCTGCGAGTCTAATTCGCTGAGCTTCCCCTGCTGAAAGAGATGCTGCGATTCTGTTAAGATGTATATATCCAAGACCAGTTTTAATCAAGAATTTCAAACGATCTAAGATGATTTTATGACTTTCATGCACTATCTCAGGAATATCATGGTTAAGTGAAACTTTCTTTATGACTTCTAATAAAGATACAAGTGAAAGTTCACTCAACTCATGTATATTGTAACCTTCCAAGAAGACAGTCAGATTCTCAGGTCGAAGTTTAGCACCTTTACAACTTTCGCATGGTATTATATCAGTATATGTTCCACCGATGTCCCATTCACTTACCCAACCATGATAAAATCCAGAAAACTTCCTAGTGTAGGTACGCTTCTCTCCTTTACGGTTCTCATAATTGACGGTTAGAGGTTTATCACTCCCATATAAAAATGCATCTTGAGCTTCTTTAGACATTTTATCCCAGGGAGTACTAGCGGGATCAAAGCCATAACGTTCTGCAAGTGCTTGGACCACGTAATATCCTCCATTATATGGTTTGCATAAATATCCTTGGGGGAAAAATCCAGGGGAATGCATCGCACCCTTACATAAAGGTTTCTCTGGATTGATGATCAATTTTTCTGGTTTTGGGACATTAATTGTACCAATACCATGACATTTTGTACAAGCAGCTTGATATGTTGCAGGATCAAAGTAATTGGGATTTGGTAAGGGAATTCTTGTATCACATTCCTCACAAATCCTCATTTCTCTTTTTATCATCAAAGCACCGCAATTAGGGCATTTACATTCACCATCATATGCTAATAAAATATAAAGATGGTGAGAAATTTCTGTAGCTTTTCCAATTGTATTTCTTATCAGGAAATTACGTGCGTACATCGCTTTAATTGATATAACATGAGATGTAACTCCTAGACCAGATATTCTGTCAACCAATACTTCAGGACCCTCACGGATTCCTTGGCGCTCATACATAGATAAAGTTTCAAAGAAACGACGTTTAGCTTCAGCTTCGATTATATCACTCACTAGACTTGATTTACCGCTTCCAGAAACGCCAGTAACAACGTTTATCGAATTTTTAGGGAATTCAACATTAATTCCTTTTAAATTGTGAATACGAGCATTCTGTATTATTATTTTATCTGATCTTTTTTTCTTTCTTTTTTTTGAAATAGGTATTATTGAATCATCTAATCTTAGAGCTTTTCCTGTTTCTGATTTTTCACAATCTATTAATCCTACAAAAGGTCCAGAATACAAAACTTCACCTCCCTCCTCACCTGCTCCAGGACCTAAATCAACAATCCAATCCGCTGCTTTAATAACATCTAAATTATGCTCTACAACAATTACAGTTGCCCTGGCTCTAACCAATCGATCTAAAATTATTAACAATCCTTTTAAGTCTTGAGGATGTAGTCCTGTACTTGGTTCATCCAAGATAATAATTTGGTTTTTAAGGTTTGTTTTTCCTAAATATTTTGATAACTTAATTCGTTGAGCTTCACCTCCACTTAGACTAGGTGAGGGTTGTCCAAGCGATAGATAGCCCAAACCTATATCTTTTAGAGTATTAAACATCTCTTTGATTTTTTTGAGATCATTTGGGGTCAATCTTCTTTCTTTCTCGAATAAATCAGATATTTCATATATAGACAGATCATAAAATTCTGAAATGGAAAGCGATTTATCACCGAACTTGACTTTTTTCTTGAGAACTTTCTCATTAAATCGTTCTTCATTACAATCCGAGCAAGGAATCCAAGATGAAGGTAAATGACGCATTCTAATTTCCAAAGCACCCATTCCGTTACAAGTTGGACAAGCCCCTTCAGGTCTATTAAATGAGAAGTGAGATGCACTTAAATCTGTTTCTTTTGAAAAGAGCTTTCTTATAATTTCTGAAATTTTAGTATAGGTAGCCGGATTTGAACGAGGATTTTTTCCAATGGGACTCTGATCAACCATTACTGACTTCAATGATGGGCCAATAACTTTTTCACAGCCAATAGGCTTCTTCTTCTGAAGTGAAGCATGAAGCACGTGTTCTATCAGAGTACTTTTACCGGAACCTGACACACCTGAGATTACTGTTAATCGATTTAAAGGGATCTTTACATCTATATCCTTAAGGTTATGTTTATTAGCACCTTCAATTGTTAAGAAAAGCGTAGGCTCTGGCCTTTTTTTTGGTATAGTTACATTTTTTCTTAGACTAAAATATTCTCCTGTAGGGGTATTAGATTCCCATAATTTTAAAGCTAAACCTTCAAAAATAATTGATCCTCCATCTTTTCCTGCTCCAGGACCTAAATCGATTGCTTGGTCAGCTATAGATGCTGCTAATCTATCGTGTTCAATAAAGATAACAGGACCAGGTAGTTTGCGGAAAATTGGTAAGAATTTCATAAC
>JAHQWY010000069.1 GCA_029856445.1 Promethearchaeia archaeon | reverse complement strand
TCAGTGGTTCACCACATTTCGGGCACCTCTTTGCTGAAGGAGAACACAATAATCCACAATGATGACAAGGTACTTTAGAGACTTTTGTCTCATTAATATCTAAAGATTTTAATCTTTCTATAATCTGGGACTTAGAAATGTCTTGTTTTTGCCTCTTCGTTGGTGAAAATATCTCATGTACAACAACATTTCCATATTTACCTATGTGTATCTCAAATTTATCTTTATATCCCGTTCGAATATACCCATTTATTAGTTCTAAAATAGAATTCTTAGTAATATTACCCTCTCGAAATATTCTGTTTATAATTTCAACATTCCATATGACAACTCGGACAATCCCTGTTTGATCCTCTAATAAAAATGATATAAAGCTACCTTTTGAACCATCAGCTCTTTTGAAATAATGTTTACTTCCTATTTCTTTCACTGTGCCAATAATATTTACACTCTGAAATTCTATTTCTTGGTTGATATTCCTTTCCCGTAATTTTTTAATTGATTGAAATTCTTTAGCTGTTTGATATTTTTTAAGAGCCTGTATTAAATGAGGGAATCCGTTAAATGAGGTAGTTAAATAATCTCTTAGTTCTGATGTAGTCATCTTTTTATGTAATCCCCCAGTTTTTAACAGTAAAAGAATAAAATTTGTAAATTCTTTTACTAATTTCTTGAATTCAGTTATAAAATACCCTGTGTTTCTATAGATTATTGTTTCTTCGAAATAACCAAAAAGATCTTCAATTTTTCTTATTTTTTTGCATATTTCTTTTAATTTATTTCCAATTTGTAAGATTCTTGTATCTCTGAAGATCTCATCAAAAGTAAAGTAGATACAGAAGTAAAAGCCAATCTTGAAAACTGCTTTTGAAAACTCTCTCATAGAGATATTCTGATCTCTCTCACCAAGGCTTTTATCAAGATGGTATAAACCTCTTGCTAGTATATCGTCAAAATCGAATTGGGATCGCTTTATGTCTGGTAATTGGGTGCGAATATCATTTCCATATAGTAATGTAGAATTTTCAGGATATTTAATATTTAATACGCTCCACTCATAGTTAGAAAACGATTGAGTTTTAAATACTTCTTTTTTTTGGAATCCTTCTAATGTATTAAAACCAATCCATATTTCTTTTCCTTCAATTTTTCTCTTGTGAAATTTTATTTTAGTCCAATCAACTTTAGGAAACGAATTAATTGATTTAGCAATTACAATGATATCAATATCATTTTTCATCCATAAATCGGGAATTTCATTATCAAAATAACTTCCTATTCCATAAATCGCAATGATATTTTCTTTATATCGTGCTTTTAAATCTTCAAGAATTATTGTTATAACAGCATCTTCTTTATTCAATAAAATCAGTACACTTTTTTTAATTTCTACCTTAATATATTTTTTAGATTTTAAGAATTTGACTTGCGATCATATCAGCAACATGAAGAAGGGATGCAAGTTCATTAAGCTTTTGTGGTTGGTATTTACTCCAACTTCCGTGATGAAAAACAATTGCTTGATACATCTCCTCATCAAAAAGCTGAGTATGTTTTGTTAAGTATTTTTTAATAATCGCGATTCCATGTTCAACATGTGTATCCTTTCCACTTATCTTAAATTTCGAAGTAAGTTCTTTCCGAACATCATCAGCATCGTTTACATTTATTTTAATTTTACGATCATTAAGATCGAGCTTAAATCCATAATATTGAATTTTCCCAAAATCATGACATATAGCCGTTAGAATTAATTTTTTAAGCCAATATGTATCCTTTATTAAGCTACTACAAATAAAATTCGCATAATTAACAACTAAGAGAATATGATCAAAAAGACCACCGGGATAAGCCCCATGAAAACCACCTAGTGCAGCTGGAAGTCTTTTTGCATCAGAAAGTATAATACGCAGTTCCTCTTTTGTATTTTCATCTACATCAATAATTTCGAAAAAGAATTCAAATCCTTTTAATTCAAAATCTACTAACTTACTAATTTCTTTTTTGATGAAGTAATCTTGGCTAGCTTGAGCTGGTTCGATAAAATTCATCAATGTAGAATCGAGATTCTTTTTTTCTCCCATATTAATATAAATTTCCTTTTATTATATAAAATTCAAGTCCTTCTTAGTTTTAAAGATTAGAATTAACCAGAGAATATAGTTAAGAGAGTTCCAAAAGAAATACTGTATTTAAAATTTTTTTAAAGTAGGAGTAGGGACTTCAATATAGAGATTTTTTAGTCTTATATTTTCCATTTTGGTAATTCTTCTCCAACAAGAATAGCAGCAATAAAACAAAAACAAGAAAAAAGAATTAAAAATACTATACTTAAATTATAACATCTATAATCATTGCTTTTGAAACAGGCTCTAGTAATATAGATAAATGAGATAATAAACACAATCATTAGAATATAAGAGATAACCATTATAGTTATTTTTAAGATTTTAGTTATTCGGCGCTTTGGTTTTCGTTTCTCCTCAGGGACTAAACGTAATTCACATGAGGAACATAATACTAAATTTTCTTCTATTTCTGCACCGCAAATCTTACAATACGCCATAATTTTATAAATTTCAATTAAATTTTAAGTAAATAATTTTCTAATTCATTCTAAAATTTTTTTATTAAAATATAAGATACTTAGCTGAGGTGATATGAGGTAACTGAGCAAGCTGGGAGAGAAATTCTTCGGGTACATGATTATCTACATTAATGAGTGATATTGCAATACCACCCGGTTCATTTCGACCCAGCTGAAATCCTGCAATATTGATGTTTTTTTCACCAAGAAAAGTTCCTACTCGCCCAACTACTCCAGGAACATCTAAGTTTTCCAGCAAGAGAATCCCTCCAGAGAGTTCTGCCTCAACTGGGAAAAGATTGAACTTCATGATTTTTTGGATATTCCCAAATAGAATTCCTGATACTGTGGTCTTTTGCTTCTCGGTTATTGTAATGACACTAATCAAACTCGCATAATTTTCTACTTTGGTCGATCTTGTTTCAGATATTTTAATTCCGCGCTCTTCAGCGATCATACGAGCATTAACTAAATTGATATCTTCAGTTTGGTGCTGAAGGAGTCCTTTTAGAACTGAGATAGTGAGTGGAGCGATATTAAGCTTCGAAGCATCCCCTAGATACTCTATACGGATTTCCTTGAGAGGATCTTCTAAAAGTTGTCCAAGAAATGAACCTAATTTCTCACATAGAGATAAGTAAGGTCTTAATATTGGGAGTAGCTCTGGTGCTACACAAGGGAAATTAACTGAATTTCGTATTATTCCTTTTTTCAAGTAGTCGCAAATTTGTTCGGCAATCTGAATAGCAACCCTTTTCTGAGCTTCCATTGTAGAAGCTCCCAAATGAGGAGTTAAAATTACATTAGGATGTTTATATAGAGAATTATCTGGGGAAGGGGGCTCAACAGGATAGACATCAATAGCTACACCTTTAACATGGTTAGATTGAAGAGCTTTTAGAAGATCTAATTCGTTGATTAATGCCCCACGTGCACAATTAATAATATAGACTCCTTTTTTCATCTTAGTAATTGCTTGGGCATTAATCATTTCTTTAGTTTCAGGTGTGAGGGGAGTGTGGAAAGTGATAAAATTAGAACGAGCATAAAGTTCGTCAAGATCAACTGGTTCTACACCTAGCTTTAGGAGATCCTCATTAGGAACATAAGGATCGTATCCTAAAACTACCATTTTAAGACCTAGGGCTCTTTCAGCTACAACTTTTCCTATATTACCAAATCCTACAATCCCTAGGATCTTATCTGTAAGTTCAGTTCCGATGAACTTTTTCTTCTCCCACATTCCCTCCTTCATAGAAGCTGAAGCCTGAGGTACTTGACGTGCAAGAGCGAGTATTAAGGCGATGGTGTGTTCTCCTGTAGTAATTGTATTACCTCCAGGGGTGTTCATAACAACAATTCCTTTTTTTGTAGCAATAGTCTTATCAATATTATCAGTACCTGAACCTGCGCGACCTATTACTCTTAAACGAGAAATTCCATCAAATAAATCCTCTGTTATTTTTGTAGCACCACGGATAGCAATTCCATCATAATTATCAATAATGCTAGCCAACTCGTGCGGTTTAATTTTTTTTTTTATATCAACTTGAATACCTTCTCGAATAAACACCTCAACCCCAGAGGCGTGTAAATTATCAAGAACAAGAACTTTTAGGTTTCCCATCATCTCTTCTTTCTAACTAGCCAATTTATAAATCTAACTTTGATTAGTAAATTCTTAATTTTCTATATTTAAGTTCTAATGATTGATAGAGTAAAATTTGTTCGTTTAAATTTATTACTAGAAGAAATAATGATATCCATTTTTATTTAATTATATAAGTGATTTCATTGACCAATTAATTCTTTATATTCTTTTAATCCCCTAATATTATCAAATCGTTTATCTTCCAAAACCCGCTCAATATAATCCTTGTCCTTTTTTATTACTTTCTTTAGTAACTCCAAAGCAACTTTTGAATTATTTTTTAAAGATTCAAGGCTAGCCTTGTTATAGAGAAATTCAATATTTTCAGGATCCCGCTTAAAAACTTTATTAAGATAATATTCAGCCCTTTCAATATTATTTAACAACATATTTACAGTACCTAGGTTATTTTGGACATTAGCGACATCTTTGGAATAAGTTTTTGGATCCTTACTTGCAAATACTTTAAAGATCCTTAATGCTCCAAGGAAAATTCTTTCTGCATCTTTAAATTTCTCTAATTTAATGTGCACAGCCCCTAGACAATTCATAATAATAGCAACATTATATGAATACACTTCTGGGTATTGTTGTGCTAACTGTTTAGAGATTTCTAATCCCTCAAGATACATCCGTTCTGCTTCTTCAAATTTATTTTGACCTGCATAGAGGTCTCCAAGATCTATTAAAGTAAAGGCTAAGTCAGGTAATATTTGATCAGGATATTGCTGTTTTAATTTCTTTCTTATTTTTAATGCTTCAAGGTGCATTTTTTCAGCTTCCTCAAATTTCATCTCTTCACTATATATGAGTCCTAGATTACTCTGAGTCGTTGCTACATCAGTTAAATACATATCATAGCACATTTTCGCTAACTTCTTATAACTATCAGTTGAATCAATTGAGCCATCTTGTATATCCTCCAATAAGTCTAAATCAACACAAACATTTCCGAAATAACTCGAACTTGATGTGTCATTGGGTAAATATACATCATAATATTTTTTTAATAACTCGTTATAGTTTTTTATATCGTCAAGATAAGTATTTTCTAATTTATAATTCTGGTCAACAATATTATTATCAGTAAAATCAAGATCAGATGAATGTACACTGTAGTATTGTTTTTCTAGTTCATTATACACTTTTAATGTATCGAGGAAGATCTTTTCTGCTTCTTCAAACCGTTTCAAGTCGATATAGAGAGTCCCTAAGTTTTTTTGTATTGCAGCAATATAAGGTAAATAGATGCGATAATATTGTTTGGCTAACTTTTTATAATTATCTAAAGCATTCAAATAAGCATTTTCTGCTTTATCAGCTCTTCCCATAACGGAATATAAGTTACCAAGTACAACTAAAATTGGTGCTTTATATTTGCTTTCAAGTTTGATTAATTCTTCAGCAATAGCAATCAATCTTTTATTACTAATGTCAATTTGTTCTACATTTTTTACTAGTCCAAGATAATCGTTAACTAAATCTTCAGTTGGGTTTATTTTTACGTTATGGAAAAGGATTTCAATGTGATCTTCAGTATTAGGTCCATATTTTTGAATTTTTCTTGTATAATATTCTATTGCTTTTTCATGATTTTTTTCATTTGCTACAGTTTCAAAAGCAGTTTGTACTTGTTGAATTGAAAATTTGTATATCTCTTCCTTATTCTTTTCCTTTTCTAACAGTCCTTTATTCAGTAAATCATTAAAAAGTTGCTCTATATTTTGTATTTTATAACTAGCTTCTACTGATTTTCTATCAATATTAGTTAAGACTTCCGGGTTTAATATACTTAAATTTATGAGTAATTCTAGTGCTTCTGGATTTAAGGCAAGTAAATCTTCTATAACTTGTTTATAAAATTTCTGTACTATTGTTTTATTACTTTTTGAAGTGAAAACCTTCAATTTATCAAATTTAATACTTTGGTAATTCTTTATTATAAGATCTTTTAAACCAGAATGTCCTTTAGGAATTTTCTTAATGAATGCATTTACCTTTTCTGGAAGCTTTATCTTAAATCACTTCTTCTTTTTATCTTCATTAATGTTAATTTTCATACCTTTATATTTATATTTACGTAATTAAAAAAACTCTTAATAGTGTAGAAGATATCAAATTGTCGTTTATTATTTCTTTTCTTTTTGCTGCATTCTTAAATCTCTGGAAATAAAAGATTCTCCATAGTGTGTATATAGAACTGCTGCAGGATTATGTGGATTTGACCTATCTTTAGCTATAAATGTAGTTACAGGTGCTTTAGAAAGATGAGTAAATGTAATATCATGCCCTACGCATAATCCTACTATTATATTCATATCAGTTTTTGCTTTATTGAGTAATAATGCTTGACCCGCAGGGTTACATGTCATAATCCCAATAGGATAACCTGTTTTTGATATCATTGTAAATTCTTGAGGTATCTCTACATCAGTTTTTTTAATAGCTTCAGTCTTACAGCAAACAGAACACACTTCAAAGCCATACTTATTTAGGATCTCAGCAGTTTTCTCAGCTTCTTTTCTTAAACCAACGCAAAACGCTAAACCTAACTTTTTAAAGCCCATTCCCTTTGCATATTCAATGGTATCCTTTAAACGGGGCCAATTAATATACCCTTGAGCTTCTACAATAGAGGCAATTTTAGTCGATTTTCTTACAAAATCATCCGATTTATAGAGTTTAATTACTTCCTTTTCAATTTCAGGATTAACCACCATGGGACAATTTTTTTTTTGTGTATTGGGATTTCCAACTGTACAATAATAAAGGCTGTTACAATTATGGCATGTAGGATCCATTTCAATTTCTTTATCAGAATTACCTATTTCTTTTGGCATTTCTAATCATTTATGCAATTTTTATTTATAATTTTTATGATTAATATTAAGATTAGATTAAATAATAACCTATTAAGATATTTTTCTCAAATAAATTGCATTATTAGGGCATTTCGAAATACAAATTCCACATCCAAAACATCTGATAGAATTAAATTGTAATTGATCATTACAAATAATTCTTGCCCCAAAGTTGCACCAAATCTCACATTCACCGCAATTTTCACACAAATTTAAATCTGTTTCAGCAATAAAATCACTTTTAATTATTTGTGGTGAACCGGTCTTAAGAAATTTATTTAAAACAACGCAACAACAAGAACAACAATTACAGACTAAGTAATAAAATTGTGGATTTGGGAAATATATTAATTGATGTATTAATCCTCTTTCATCGCATTTTTCTAAAAGCTCTTTAATCTCACTTTTGGTAACTCTTTTTAATTTTGAAGATTTAAAAGGAATTTCATATAAAGATTCACCAAATCCTAGGTGAATACAAGTGTGGAGTGGGTGGTCACAATTTGGTTTATTATATTTTCGTTGAATTGCTCTACAATAGCACCAGCTGATTCCTACTACCTTTGATTTACTTAATAATCCTAAAATTTCTTGAGATGAAGCGAATTTTGTTTCAACAGAAATATTCTTGTTTAAGGGAACAACTTTTCCACCCCATCTTCCCTTTAGAACATATTTATTAACAATACCAAAAGTATAGATATGGAATTTTTTATCTATTTTTCGAAAAAATTCAAGGATAAATAATTCAAAAAGTCCAAAAAGACTTGATAACAACCTACCTAATGGTGGAGCTTTCTTTAACAGATTATCAAATTTAGATTCGAATCTTCTATTAGGTAATATTTTCAAACTAATTGAACTAATAATTAAATAATTTTAATATTAATAATAAGAAATTTTTTAAAAGTTTATTTTAGTCTTCATTCATTTATATTAATTACCTTCAGAAATTAAAGTGCGGGAATTGCCAAGTCTGGTAAAGGCGCTGGACTCAGAATCCAGTCTCGTAGGAGTTCGGGAGTTCAAATCTCCCTTCCCGCACTAATATGTTTACTAAAAAGAAAAATTAAGATGTATTCATTTTTAAAGCAAAAATAATAATATATTATTAAAAATAAGTGCAAATATAGAATAACTGTTAATTAGTATAATTATGTCAGAAGAACCCCCTCCAGAAGAGGAAAAAGAAGAATTAATTGTTTTTCATTATAATGATGAATTAAACGAGTATCAAGAATTAGAAGTTGAGGAAGGAGTAGAAATACAAGATCTTCTAGATCCAGATTTTATTTTACTATTTGTGGATCCAAAGAGATATCGGATTTGGATTTGGCACGGAAGTAATACCACTACAAGAATGAAATTTATTGCTGCTAAATTGGCACCCAGTATAAGAGATCGGTATGGAATTGGATATAAAATTACAGCAGTTGATGAGGGCGATGAAACTTTAGGATTTAATATAGCTGCGGGGAAGGAAGTGGAAAAGGATTATGAGGAAATACAGAAAGGCCCCACATATGAGGGAACTAAAGATGATTTAGAACTACTTGAATCTTTATCGCGAGAAAAAATTTTACTCCTCTTAGAAAAGACAGGTATACCTGATGGGTATGAGAGGAAAATGGTAATAGTTAATAATAAAATATTTGGTTATAAAGAATATGATAGAGATTACTTAGGAACCATTATAAGAGAAAAACAATTATTTCCATTAAAAGAAGATGTTGAAGATGGACCATATCTGGCCGAAAAATATACTCCTAGGATGCTCTTTTCTTTTAATAATGTCGTTCTTACCGAACTTTTACTAAAAACAGATGGAAACAATAAAGGGAATTAAATTATTCGCTTTCTAAACAAAATAAATTATGCCTTCCACAAAATATCGAATAAAAACTAAAAAGAAACCAAAAAGAAAATTGGGTCCTGGTTTGATAATAATTTTCCTACTTTTCGTCAGTGTTATTGTTAGTATAATCACTATATTGTTATATATGCCTTGAAATGGAATTAAATAAATAATTATTTAATCCAAAATCATTTATATAAAATATCAAAAAAAAGTCGAAAGACATTGAACTTAAAGAAAGTAGATTATATTTTCTTTGTTTTAATTATTATAATCACTATCATTTCTATCGATTTATTATTGAACATTTCTCATCGTAAAGCTATAGAAAATATCTCAAAATATGAAACCTTTCAAAATTTAGGCATTGGACTGCTTATAACTTTTTGGGTTTGTTTAATTGGCAACATACTTCCAGTACCGACACCTTATACTTTTGTAGTGTGTTTTTCTTCCCAACCATTTTTGAAGATAAATCTTTCTGTACCTCTTCTTGTTGGGTTTGTTGCTTCATTAGGGTGCTTAGTTGGAGAATTAGGGGGATATTTTCTTGGTAGAGGTACTTCTAAATTAATTTCTGAAGAAAGAACTGAGAATTTAGCAAAATATCAACAATATATTATTAATCATCCAAAATTAGCTCCTTTCTTGATATATTTTTTTGGCCTTACTCCCTTAAATGATGATTTGATAACTATACCTCTAGGATTGATTAAATATGATGTTAAAAAAACGATATTCTGGGTTTTTTTAGGTAAATTTTGCTTAATGCTTATTTTTGCATATAATGTACTAAAAATTTGTACTTTAATTGGAGGAGAGTCATGGATTATTTCTATAGCATCTCTCTATATAATTGTTGTTTTTGTTTATTTGATGCTTAAGATAAACTTAATAGACTTAATAAAAAAAGTAAGTAAGAAAGAAATAGAAAATGATGAATTCAGAAATCATTAATTCTCTTTATCCGTTTTAATCTCTACATGTCCAATAGAAACGCCATCTGCCGAAATTCCTTCAGTTTCTTTATATAAATCTATAGTCCTTTCTTCAATATCCTTTATCATTGTTAATAATTTTGCTTCAATATCAGGATTTGTTTCTGGAGGAACATAATTTTGTAGCAGCTCATTTATTCGATCCCTCGCTCGTTCAATTATATCCTTAGAACCTTTTTTTCTCCATGTTGTTCTACGATTACGATCTATCAATTTTGGAATGAATAATTCTTTTTTCATATATTTTCGAGTATGTTTTTCACTTAAATATGTGGTACCCTTTTTAGGGCTTAATGCAATTTTTCTAATAACGTCAAGTCCAATAGTATCTTCATTTACTTGAATTCCTTCCATTGCTCTTAAGCAAATACTAGCTAGCTCATCATCTATTACCAACAGTTCTAATGCTTCAACTAAAGTTGCTTCGTAAGTTCCTGCACATGTTATATAATTAATCCCCGCTTGTACCGCAAACATTAGCGTTTGCAGCCGTTCGAAACCATTTTGTATATCTAATACTTTTGAGTCAGTTACCGCTCCAGGACCTCGAGAAGGGATATCATAAAACCTAGCCATTTGAGCCATTCCGGCAGTAATTAATCCAGTTTCGATTGCGCCTATTGCAGAGTTACCTGATCTCATATCAGTTGTATTTGATACTGTACCAAAAAATATTGGAGATCCTGGATTGTATAATTGTCCTAATATGGCTCCTCCTATTGTTTCAGCTACTATTTGAACAAGTAATCCCGCTAATGTAACTGGGGCGGTACTTCCGGCCATTGCTTCGGAAGCGATAATTGTAGGTTGATTATACTTTGCAAAGATTTCATAACCATTTGTCATTAATTGTGGTAGATGTAGAGGACTTGTAGGATTCATGAAACCCACTAATCTTGGATTCAATTTTAACTCTTTTTCACCTCCTACAATCACTGATGTCATATCCATCATATCCTGGCTAGCTAATTTTCCCAAACATCCTAAACCATATGGTTTTTTAGAATTTTTGTACCATTGGTATATACAATGAGCGTGTAAGGCTGTAACCTTGATATCATTGGGCCACACATCAATATGAGAACACATGATGTTTTCTAAGGAATCTACAATCCTAATTTGTTGAATTGTATCTTCAAGAACTGTTCTTCGAATCCCTTTCTTTTGAGAAGGATCGTAGATTTTTACAGGAGTCCCAATCGTAGCAAATTTTGTACTTTTTGTATCAACTTCAAAATTAAAAGATCCATCAGCCCCATAGAGCTTAAATGAATTTGGTATTTTTTTTAAGTTTTCCCTCATTAGTTCCTCTGGAATTTTCACAAAATTAGTATTTATTTCTACTTCACACCCATAATCTTTGAATAATTTTCTAGCACTCTCAGCATCTATTTTAATTCCTACACGAGAAAGTAGTTCGATAGCTGCTGAATCAATTATCTGAATCTCATCCTTAGATAAAGGTTTCAAATATTTTAATCTCAAATTTTCCACCTCATTTATCCTGTATTATTTTTTTTGCAAGCATTACAGCTTCTATAGCATCATCTGCCCAGCCATCAGCATCTATCTCTTTTGCCCATTCCTCGGATGTGGGGCTACCACCTATAATGACTTTATATTTATTTCTCAATCCTCTATTTTTTAATTCTTCTATGACTTGTCTTTGAATATCCATTGACATAGTTAATAAAGAAGATAGACCTATTATTTGGGCATTGAATTCTTCTGCTTTTTCAATATATTTTGCAGGGGGTACTTCTTCCCCTAAATTGAAAACTTCAAATCCGTTAGAAAAGAGGAAAGCTGCGACTAAATCTTTGCCAATACTATGAACATCCCCTTCAACAGTTCCTAAAACAACTCTTCCCAAAGTTTCCCTCTTCTCACCAGAGTTTTTAATAGCAGGATCTAAAACATCATCAATAACATTTTTCACTACATTTGCAGCTCCAATTAAATCAGGGAGAAAGATTTCTTCCTCTTCGAATAACTTTCCAATTTTCCTCATTATTCGTCCAATAATTCTTAAGAGTTCACTCGCTCCTACGTCATCACTTTCAATGGAAGAATTACATAGTTCCTTTAGACTATCCTCATCCCAAGCTACTATAGCTTCCTCAATTTTTTCTTCTAAATACATAAGATCTCCTTTTTTAGGTATAAGATATTAAATTTATTGTTTGGTATGTAAAAAATATTTTTTAATATAATTTTGGTGGTGTTGATTTGGAAAATAAAGGAGCAAGTTTTGAAGAAAAAAGAGAAGTTTTAATGGAAAAAAATAAAAAAAGTATGGAGAGGTGGGCGAAAATGGGATTTAATACTCAAACTATTCATGCAGGAGAATATCCCTATCCAGAAACCTCATTCAGCTTAAGAACACCAATTTATGCTACAAAATCGTTTGCTTATAATACATTTACAGAATTATTACAAAACTTCTATAATTATTCCAGAACTGAAAATCCTACGTTACAAGCTCTAGATCAGAAGTTAGCTACGCTTCATAAGGGAGAAAGCGCTATTTCAGTAGCCTCAGGGATGGGTGCGATTCATCTAGCATGTCAATCTATACTACAAGAACGAGTTGAAAGAAAAAAACCTGAAAAACTTAGATCTTTATTACCACAGAAAAAACCAGAAGTTATCCCTAAAGTGATCATTCATAAAAATCAGTATACAGGGATTTATCGATTACTAACTAAAATTTATCCTCAAATGGGTGTTGACTTTATCGTTGTTGATCTAACTGATTTAAATCAATTAAGGAAAGAAGTCAACGTTGATACGAAAATACTTCTTTTTGAGACCCCTACAAATCCTACAATAGATATAATAGATATTAAAGAATGCTCAGACATTATTCATGAAGTTGGTGGTAAATGTATAGTCGATAACACATTTGCGTCACCAGCTCTACAACAACCATTAGATTTGGGGGCTGATTTGGTAATCGAGAGTCTTACAAAATATATCAACGGTCATGGAGATTGTTTGGGGGGTGCTATCATTGGCCCAAAAAATGAAATCCGAAACATTCGATATTTCTGGTTAGAAACTCAAGGTCAAGTCCTTAGTCCTTTTAATGCATGGTTAATCTTACGAGGGATTAGAACTTTAAGCTTAAGGATGGAAAAGCATTCATCAAATGCAAAAAAAATCGCTCAATTCTTAGAAAATCACCAAAAAGTTTTAAACCTGGATTATCCTGGTTTAGAATCCCACCCAGGTCATGAAATAGCAAAGAAGCAGATGAAGAATTTTAGTGGGATGATTGGGTTTGAATTAAAATCAGTAGAAGCGAGTAATAGGTTCATTGAACTCTTGAAACTCATAAAAGTGGGAGTATCTCTAGGAGATACCACATCCCTTATAGAATATACACCAATGATGACAGGAATAAACCTTGCCCTATGGGAGCGCAAACTTATGAATATTCCTAAAACTCATTTTAGGTTTTCAGTAGGATTAGAGGATCCAGAAGATTTGATTGAAGATTTAGGTCAAGCATTAAAGCAAATCTAATTTTTAAGATACTAACAAATTTACGTCTTTGTTTAAAAATTAAAAAAAAATAATCTTAAATAGATTTTATTTTGTCTCTCTTTTCTTTATGCAATTCTATTAATTTCTTCTTAATTTCTTCCACCTTAGCTTTTGGAAAGGGATAATATAACAAGCAAATTAATGTAGCTAAAAGTGCAATAGTAGGGAACAAAAATACAAGCATTTTTAACCCTAATATT
>JAHQWY010000403.1 GCA_029856445.1 Promethearchaeia archaeon | reverse complement strand
CAGTACAGGTACATGGCAAATACCTCTATATAAAGGAGCATCTAGTACGTTTGACCCTGGTTATTGCTTTGGAACTCCAACGACAGGAGATAGTATATCTTTTCATATTACTGATGGAATTGATAATATTGGTAGTCCCGATGCTAGTATAACATTCGATACTTGGTTTTATATAGTAGGAATCGTAGATAGAACAAACGATCTGATTCGCATTTATAAGGATGGTTATGAGGTAAACTCAGGAACAGATATTAGCACCATACTGAGCTTAGCTGACACTCAAAATATTGAATTTCAATGTGCGAACCCTACTTATGATTTTGATGGACTTTTAGATGAAATAAGAGTTTTGAATACTACTCGATCTAAACACTGGATTAAAACAGAGTATTATAACCAGTATGATCCTTATTCTTTTTACTCTATAGGAGAAGAACAGAGTCTAGGGGGAATCATGTTTAGCGATCTTCAAGTCAATGCGATTGACTTATCCGGTAACCATATTCCTTCCGCAAATATTTCAATATATAATCAAACTACGTTAATAGGCAGTAATTTAACTGATTCAAATGGAAATACATTATTCATGAACTTAATTCAGGCAGAATATAATTTTACTGCTTCGATAACCTCAGATATTGGAAACTATGTCGAAATTGTAAATATTACCTTTGAAGCGATCTTAATCAATCAATCATTTCAAATAATCAACTTGATATGTAATGTCAGTTCGAATTTCTTTGAAATAGTTGATATTGACGGTGTTTTGCTGGATTCTGGGTGGATAATAGTTGGTAACAGCACTCATGAGCTCCAAAACTGCTCGATCGATAGTGGTGGGCAGACAAGATTTTGGTGGGTAAACATACTTCCTTATCAGTATAATTACTCCGTCTATTATCAAGATAATAATTATATTCCAAATATTATAAAAGTTGCATCAGGGGATCTTACGACTCCTAACTCTTCAATTCAAGTCCAAGCGAGTTTAACAACAGTTAACTTTAATATTCTGACACTTATTACTAAACAACCAGTAGACGGGGTAAAATTATTATTAACTACGACTACAGGAGACAGCATTGTTAACTTAACCACCGATAGCAATGGCATAGCCACATTAAGGTGGTTGAATTCTTCAGGGATAAATGGGAATTATTCTTTACAATTGGAATTCTTTGGAGCTTTAAGAAATTTTAATATGACTGATATTACTAAAACGTTAGTTACAGAAATAAATTTTACAGTATCTGCTACAGAAGACTTTTACATTTATATTGAAGTTTCTTTAGAAAATTATAAAACAGAACTTATATCTCTTAATCCATCAGCATATATATCTGTGGAATGGGGCTCCCAGTTGAAATTAAGGATAATGTTCAATGTGAGCAAGGCGATAGGAGCTGAACATTTATTAGGCCCTACTTATAGCGATATAATGAGATATGAAATATTTAAGGGAGCAGATTTTGTTCAATCTGGGACTTTTGGGTTCGATAATGATTATATCGGAACTCACTATTCAATAATAGATACAGAGAGTTTAGAAAGTGATATTACCTACTTAGTATTTATTTCAGCCCAAAAAGCAGGATATTCAATTCCTCAGGAATTGCTGCTTCAATTGAGTATTCTGCAAAATGAGTTAATACTCAATCAATCACAAAATGATGACTCAGTACAATCAGTTTATTGGTCAGACAATATTGACTTTTCGGTAAAAGCTTATGGGGAAATTTCTGAAAGTTTTACAACTGAAACGAGTATTTTTCAAGATATCAATAACAGTTTTCGATTTTCTCTGCCTGATATTAATGTGAATTGGAATTTATCAAAAATAATATTCAATATTTACAATATCTCATGGAATGCTAATGCATCTGATATTAATTTATCCATCTTAGATCCCTATGGCATCAATAGCATATTCAATACCTCTAATCATGCAGGATGGGACTATAATCTGGGAGTCTGGACAGGAATAACCCTAAATATTGATAAAGAAAGCCCGACATATGATAACAATTTTGAATTCGTTATTAGTGGAACATTCAATAATACAATAGATATCATTGCCGACGCATATTTCATTAGAAATGATATTAATATTCAATATGCAAAATTTAATATTTCAGATACAATTGCTCTTGCATCTGAATCTGAGGGGTGGGTAATTAAGAATATTACATTTATAATTCAAAATTGCTACAACACCGCTACATGGCAGAAAGTAAACTTATCTACCCTCACGAATTTAAATATCTCTACTGCGGATGGTTTTAAATATTCTCTTCATTCTGGAGATGAAAATGGTAATGGAATATTAATAATAGATGATAAAATTATATATCCCCTATTTAATCAATATCTATTTAGTGTTGAAAGCAATCCAAATGTCATATTCGATGCAATTATAAAGGTTGAACATATTCAAGCTTTTTATCAAAATGAGCACCTAAAAACTATTAACATATCATACGTCCAAGAAAATATTCCTAATAATGGAACTTATCAATTAAGTTTAACAAATGATTGGGATGAAAAATACGCAGTTTTATTAATAAGTGGTATTAATAACCAAACTAAAACCTTTTCTCCTTCCGAGGTTGCCATGAACATTACAATTGGCGGTCAAACATATACTGTGGTAAACACTCTTCCTGGACAAGGGATATTTTCGTTAAATGGCTTTAATAAAGATATCTTATATTTAGCCTCAATTGAAACAAATCAGCCAGTTAATTTCACCCTTTCTTTTAAAATCAGTTACTTAAGAACAGTTACCTACACAGCATTAGGGACAGTAACGTATGTTATACAAGAATCACCCGATATTTTTGGAGTTGTAGATTATTATCCCAGTTTGGGAGTATTTTTATTAAGTATAGATACTTCGCTAGTAGATGCAGATTATTACACTATAATTTTTGAAGTATTTAAAGAGAATTATAAGATAACTTCAAAAGATTTGGATTTCGTAGTTATGAGTCGCTTAACTTTAATAAATGGAGATTCAAAAATATATAGAGAACTTGAATTCATTTATGTTAAAGACGCAAGAAATTTTACCTTTTTATATACAGATGCTTTAACAGGAAGTAGAATTACAGATTTAA
>JAHQWY010000402.1 GCA_029856445.1 Promethearchaeia archaeon | reverse complement strand
AGATTGATATTATCATTTCCTTTTTCTTGCGTTTTCCAGTCTAAGAGTGGTAATTTATTCAACTTTACTTCTTCATAATCTTCATATTCCATTTCTTGATCTCTACTGATAAACATTTGAAGCTCGAATTGATCAAATGACCTCATTCGTAGAACCCCTTGTCTAGGTGAGATTTCGTTTCGATATGCTTTCCCAAATTGGTAAATCTTAATAGGATATTGCCTACGTGCATCTTGGTTCAAACGATTAAAGAGTAAATATGTTGTTGTTGCAGTTTCAGGGCGTAAATAAGCCGTAACATTATTTCCCACGGATGTTTTTAGCATCAAATTATATTCTTCAATTTTCTGAAAATCAGTATCACATTTAGGGCACTTTAAATCATGTTTTTTTACTAGTTTTTCCATTTCTTCATATGATAAACCATCAATCATAAGATCAGGAAGATTGTCTTGAAGAAATTTGTCTGCTCTATACATCGTATTGCATTTATTACATCTCATTACAGGATCGATAAACCTTTCTAAGTGCCCGGAAGCTTCCCAAACGATACTTGGCATGATTGTTGGGCACTCAACCTCTCCAAAACCAAAATAACGGCATTCTCGTCTAAAAAGGTCTAGGATATTATTTTTAAGAGCCATTCCTGCCGGACCGTAGGAGAAAAATCCAGCAAAACCACCGTAGATCTCGGGTGAAGGACCCCAAATGAAACCACGACGCTTTACTAATGAATTAAATGTCTCAATAGTATTCTCGATTTTCATATAGTTTTTAAGAGTATTTGATAATATTTGTATTTTAAGAATTACTCAAATTGAAATAAATTTTTATACAACTAAAAGATAATAATATTATTTAAAGTAATAATAAAATTTGACTTATTATGTTGTTTCAAGATACTTATCAATATTTTGGGTTTTGGGATGCTATTGAAATGGGTCTTTATTATGTCATTGTAGGTTATTTCTTTTTATTGTTCTTCTACTTCCTATTTATAAGATTTCGAACTTCAAAGAAATTATATTGGTTATTTTTTAGCTTATTTTTTCTATGTTTTGGTGTTGCACGTGTATTTTTTATAATTTATTATTTTTATGCTCCAGAATTATTTGATGGAGCAACTATCGCCAGTGGTGAAAAAGTTGTCGAATTCTTAATGGTTAATTATCGATTAGCTACATTTTTTACATGGATGGGTGTTGCTTGTGCTGTAGGAGTATTAGGGATCTTATTATTGCCACCGGACAGTCAAATAGAAAAAACTGAAAGAAAAGGAAGTATATTAAAAAATTGGTTAGCGAATAAAAATAATGTTAAATTACTAATACGGGTAGGGTTATTTATTGTTCCTGTCATTATAGGAATTCTTGCATTAACATTATCTCAATGGCTGTTCATGGATCCAGATTTTGTCGAACCAATAGGCGTGAATGGAGGATACGGGATACCAGATGATATTATTAAAATTATATTTGGGTCATGGGAATATCCTCTTGGGAGATTTTTGTTTAATTTCATATTTATGCCATTGTTTTTAGCATTAATTCCGTTTGTCTTTCTATATCTTGCGTGGAAGACATTTGGGGTATTAAGAAAATCATATGCTTTAAATGCTATTGGATTTCTCCTTTATTTTATCGGAGGTAGAATATTACAAGGAGCTCTTGATGTAGCTGATTTTCCTCATGTAAAAGCAATATTACCACCATTGATAATATTATTAGCACTCCTTATCATGGTAATAGCTAATAACTATGAACAACTCAAATGATTTACCTTATTTTAACCTTTAATTTCTCTCTTAAATTAATTATATTAATGCTTGAGCCCTTAGATTTTTATTGTATTTTAAAAAAAGATTAAAATTTTATAACTGAATCGCTTTAAATTTAATATATTTAGAATTATATTTGAAATATTGAAATTAAAAAGTAGGAGAAAATCCTTGTCTGTACATGGTAACCAATATTTATTACCTTTTTTTATAAATAAATTCACAAAACAAGCTGTTGTTCAAGGAAATGACGAATTATCCCTAACATTTCATCTTTTAACAAAGGATATAAGCAAAAACGAGAAGATCCTTTCTTTTTCGAGGATTTTGTGGCCTATATTAAGTATACAAGGTACTATTGGCACACATATAATGCTAGATGGATTAGGTATCTTTAATAGGAAAGGCAAATTTTCAAATCCCCCACGTCAACCGTTAGTTGGTCATATTCTAAGAAATATTGAAAACCGAACTAAAATCGAAGAATTAAACAAATTAATAGAGATTTTATCTTATAAAGACACAGAAGCTGAAGAAATAGGTGAGGGAGAAGAATCTGAATTTCAGACACTTAAAATTGATGGGTTGATAAATCCTGAGTTCCTTCAAACATTAATTATGATAATTCCACTAATAGAATACAAACCTATACTTGACTATACTGTTTTAGATCACAGTATTACTACGGATATTGCTCTAAATATATCAGAAAATTATCGCGATATAATAAATACAATGAAGGGAAATGCTTACAGGTGGAAAACTCAAATAGAATTGATAGAAAAAGAAGTTAGTAAATGGATTATTAATTTAAATGTACAACTTAAAGATCTAGATACTAGATTTTCTAGTCAAATGAATAAAGCATCATCTACGATAGATCCAACTCAGATAGAGCATGAACTGAAATTAGAACAAGATAAAATCGATCAATGGAATGTTGAGGAGAAAAAAAAGATAATTGAGGGTATTTCAACATTGTTTAAAACATCTGAAAGACATCTTGAAGAGATGATTAAAAATAATAAATTTTTTACTAGCGAAGATTCTTTAAAAAGCAGGGTTTTTGAAGATGTTTTACCTCATTTTGAGAATCATTTTAATTATTTAAAAGAAGAAGGTAAGAAATTTCTAGAATCTCTTGAAGCTCTTAACCATAGATATGGTGAATTAAAAGAAAGAGCACATCGAATAGATGAGGAGGCTAAAATTAAACTGCAAAGTTTTAAAGAGTCACAGAATTTAAAATTAAAAGATAGAGATAAATTACTTTCTGAATATGAGAGTGAAAGGGAAGCGAAAATTACTGATCTGAGAACCCAAAAAGAAATGATAGAAAGTA
>JAHQWY010000068.1 GCA_029856445.1 Promethearchaeia archaeon | reverse complement strand
ATAAAAGGAACACCGAAAAATTGAGTAAACTCAGTATCTGCCATTAGACCTTGTATAGCTTGCTGTAGGACAGGATTTTTAAATTTTGCTGCAAAATCATCTATATTCATTCTTGCATATTTAATAAAGAATTTCATAAAAGGTATGAAACTTTTTATATTTTTAAGCTTATCAATTACACTAAATAGTTCTTTAGCTTTTGTTAAGGGCATATTAAATAACTTATATGCTTTTCTTATAGTATAGACCAATTCATCTATCGTTTCACTATCTTCCGGAGCAATCTCTTTTAAATGTTTAGCTAATTTATCAGGATCACAATAGAAATTAATGATCTCCCCATTTGAGATTAATCTTACAGAAACATCCTTATAATAGATTTTTTTTTCTTGAATAACACCTAATTCTTGCCATATACTATGGAATGGTGAATTGGGGGAAGTGCCTTCCAACCAATGAATACAAATATCAAATGTATAGCCCTTTCTTTTCCATGCAGTGCAAAGACCTCCAGGAAGATTATGCATCTCGAATATATGTGCATCATATCCATTCATTTTAGCATAACAACCAGCAGATAGCCCCGCTATCCCTCCACCAATTATTACTATTTTTTTCATCTTTATATCACTATAATTTCGTTTAATTTTAATTTAAACTTCAAATAAAGAACATTAGATATAAATTTTAAATAGACCATTTTTTAAGTTAAAAGTCATAAAGATTTTTCCTCAAACATTTTTGTAAAGATTTAAAACATATTATGTAAGTTATTTTAATTACCGAAACTCCAATTATTAAATTAATTAAAAAAAAGAGGGTAGAACAAAATATGATCTTTATGGTAACCCAATGGACACCATACAATAAAACAAATGAATGGCTTGATATATTTAGAAAGGTACAAGGGAAAATTCCATCGTTCATAAAAAAGTGGCAAACCTTTGCTGCCCCTGATGAAGAGAAAGGCATTAAAGGATATAATCTCATTATGGTTGAAAAAGGAAACGCTGATGAGGCTTTGATTGAAATTTCTAAATTACTTGCTCCATTTTGGAAAATTGAAGGTTTTGCGATGAAAGTTGAACCAATTTTATCAATGAGAGACGCCTTAAAAACAATCGGGGCAAGTCTTTAATTTTTAAGTAATTTTCTTTTTTTTCTTAATATTGTTATATTTTGAAGTAAGCTATTTTAAAATTTGGATATTTTTCCTAATTAAATTCTCAGGAAGTTTTAGACTCTCATTGTTTAAGGTTATGTTTAGCATTTTGAGAGAATGGAGTGAACTTAAGGATTCAGGGAGTTTTGATAATTTATTTCCTCTTAAATTAAGTTCTTCTAATGATGTGAGTGAATCAATCCATTCAGGAAGGTTTGAGATATCATTCCAACTTAAATCAAGTTTTTTAAGAGATGTTAAGTTCTTGAATGATTCAGGTAAGCTTGATATATGATTATTAGGCATAATTAAAATTTCTAAAGAATCTAATGAACCAATTGATTCAGGTAATAGTTTAATATCATTGTTATACAAATTCAATTTGGAAATTGGTGGTAAATAATCAAACCACTCTTCTATATTAGATAAGGATTTATTTCCCCCCAGACTCAATTTATTTAAAGAACTCAAATTTTTTAACCATTTTGGAACACATTTCAAATTATTTAGACCTAATTTTAATTTTTTAAGGAAGGAGAGGTCTTTTAATGATGATGGTAGAGTATTTAATTGATTCCCATGTAAATTTAAAACTTCAAGAGAGGATAAATTACCTATTGAAGACGGGAGATCTATTAATATATTGTTTTTTAAATCTAATGACTTCAAATTTTTTAATGTACCAATAGAAGGAGGGATTTCTGTTAATTGATTGTATCTTAAATTTAAATGTTCTAAAGTGTGTAAGTCCTTAAACTGATCTGGTAATTTATTTAAATTGTTGTGGCTCAAATCCAAAAAAGTAAGAGAATTTAAAGAAAAAATAGTATCAGGAAATTTTCCAAGTTTGTTACTTTTTAATACTAACTTCTTAAGATGATCCATAACGCCAATAAATTCAGTGAGATACTTCACAACCTTCCATCCAAAAGTATCATTAATAGCAAATGATAGATCTAACTCTACCACTAAACCATCATCGATATTGTAATTAGGCTCTTTTACAGTTTCTTTTAAATGATTGATAATGATATAATTTTTAATAATTTCAACAAGATTTTTGATTTGGAGACTCTGAATTTCTTTAGTTTTAAGTAATATTCTCAAGCTCTTTATAAATTTAAGGTCATCTATTCTTTTTATCTTTTCGAATAAGATTGATTTAGCTTTAGCATCATCTAGTTCCTGTATAATTGAAACTATAGAAAACAATAATTGCCACGATATTTCATGGTCCAATGCCCATTCTAAAGGAGGTAAAGCCTTCTCCTGGAATAATTTTTTCAAACTTTGAGCACTAAGTTCTCTTATTTCCAGATTATGATCGGATACTAATAAGTCTTCTAAAACAGAGAAGACTTTATCATTCTTGACCCCAATTTTTAGAAGAGTTTCAAGGCATTCTTGCCTGAGTTCAAGTAGATCATTATTTCCTATTAAATAGATTAATGAGTCTACGGCTGTTAATTTATCAATCTCTCCTCTCTCTAGATCTTCATATATTTTTTTAGGATTTAAAGCCATACCATTGTAAGATTTAGTGCTATCGAATAAACCTAATAATATTCTATATTATTAAATTTTTTCAATCAATAAAAATCCAATAATTAGACAGATCCTATTAAATAATAAGAAATTAAATATTAATAAGAATAGGCAGTTATAAAGCTAATTGACTTAAAATGAAGATAATTGGTATAAATGGTAGTCCCAATCCAAAAGGTAATACTTTTCAGTTAATTGAAATGGTTTTTGACGGGATAAAAGAAGAAGGTAATGAGATAAAGACTGAAGTAATACAACTAGCTGGAAAAACAATTAATTCATGCTTATCTTGTTATAAATGTTTTAAGAATCAAGATAATAAATGTATTCAAAAAGATGATCTTAATACGCTGTATGCGAAAATGATAAATGCAGATGCAATTATCCTAGGAACTCCTGTATATTTTGGGGATGCTACTGGAAAAATGAGATGTTTTATTGAGAGAGCAGGATTTATCGCTTTGGCAAATAAAAGACCATTAACAAGAAAAATAGGAGCAATAGTAATAGCAAAAAGAAGGCAAGGCGGAATACAAGCTTTGAATACAATGAATTTCTTTTTTTATATAAGCGGGATGATTATTGTAGGTTATGCTATAGGAATTGGGACATATCCAGGTGAAGTTCAAAATGATACTGAAGGAAAATCTGATATGAGAATTTTGGGTAATAATATTAGGTGGCTTTTAAATAAACTTTATAGTTAATTTCCTCGTTGAGGGTAAATAAAGGTAAAAAATTAATATACTCTATTTTAGATTAGCAACCTCAATTATTGCATTCGCTATAGTTATTGGTTCAATTTCTTCAATAAAATGTCCTGCATTTTCAAAAATATTAATATATCCTTCAAGCTGAGGGAGATTATCAACCCATTGTTTCATGACTTCGTCTTTTGCTGAGGGATCCCATTTTCCAATAACAGCTTGAACACCTATATTTTGGCCATCAGGTCCCCAATACATACTAATATTGTCTTGTATAAAGCGATAAAAAGGAGATGTATCGCGTTCACCAAGGGTGAGTTCTTTATATAGATTCCCATGTCCCCATACTGGTGTCTGGAGTACTAAACGTTTAGAACTCATTACATTTTTTTCTGATAAAAATTGTTCTCGAAAGAATTTTTGAGCGATGCTCTCATTTTCTGAGAAACTACCAGTTTCTCTCGAAGTTGCAAGCATTTTCGGCAGATCAGAAATTAATTCTTGTGGATCATCAGGATTATAAAAAATAGCAAAAGAGGCAAATGCACCCCATAAATTATTTGGAATTACATTTGGTGTATTAGCCCATGGAAATTGTTTTAAAGGATAATTTTCATAGGTCATCCCTAATTTCGGAAATGGAAAAACTGTACTATTTAAAATGACAAGATTAGATACACGTTTAGGATCTCTTAAAAAGGCTCCAATCCCAATTGGACCACCCCAATCATGTATAATAAGGGTAACTTTCTTTAAATCAAGATGTCTTATAAGTTGGGATAAATTATCTGCATGATCCATACAAACCATTTCAAATGAAGCTTGATCAGATAAGCCAAATCCAATATGATCCATTGCGATAATTCTGAAAGGTTTTTTGGCAGTGTTTATTAGATGATCAATAACATTTCTATAAGTATAGGAAGATTCAGGATTTCCATGAACGAAAACGATTACTTCTTCCGGATCACCAACTCCATGACTGCTGTCTCTGAAAAACATTTTTTTCCCAGCATCAAGTCCATCTGAAATTTCAAACCAGTATCCACAATCTTTTGGATAATAATCAGGTGGAACACTGGTGACTGGTGTATTACTAGGGATAGATTTTGAATTTGATTTTAGGACTATTAAAATCACCATTTATAATTTTAGGTTAATTAAAAAAAAGTTAGAATCCCCCGTAGCTTTGTCCTCTTATATTGTTTAGAATGATCTCATCTAATTCACCTAGCTTCTTAGTGGATTTGACTCTGTACTTATAGTTCAAATACTTGTTTATGAGTTTATATTTAAAATTACTCCCTTTCAATTGTTTTTTGATTTTCCTCGGAATTTCATTAGGATATTCAGTAATATAGGGGATATCATCATCTTTTATGGAGTCGTCCTTATTATAAAGATATCGCTTAGCTGGTTCTTCCCTAGGTCTTCGACCAAATGGATCAAATAGGTGTTCCATCTTAAATTTCACAGCAGCTTGTTCAATAGTTCTACTAATCATTTCCATCATTGGAGTAGGTTCACCAATAAGATCCCTAAATCTTTCGTCTGCTTTTTGAACTCTCCTCCTCACTACACCATTGGGAGCAAAACGATCCATTGCTCCTAACATACTCCAGGATGAAACTGAACTTCGTTTAAATAATTTAGATCTATGCTCCTGCATTAAAGGAATGTCAGAATTCAAACAATATTCATAGCCGTTGAGTGATACTTCAAGTCTCCTTAACATTGATGGGCCCCACGTCTTATACATCAAATCATACCCATACTCCGTAAGATTCAGTGTCTCATGGGTTTCCAAAGAAATATTTTTCTGCGCTCCACTCCAAAAGTGAACATCCTCCCATGGCACTTCACATACTCTTCCTTGTTCCCTAAGCTTACGCCATAATTCAGTTCCGGGGAATGGAGACAAACGAGTTAATTGTTGATAAGTAGGTTTACATGCAATAAAATAGTTAAGATCTTCATACATATTAGCGTGATTATGATAATCCCAACCACATATCCATGCTCCAAGAGTACGAATTCCCATTGAATGAAGTTTATGAAAAACATCTCTGGCATCAGCTTCTTTTACTTTCCGGTAGCCATGTTCCCCTGCAAATTTAGATTCTACTCCGATAAAAACAGCGCCAATTCCCGTTTCAGGAATGGCATCCCATCCATAATTACTAGCGAAATGCCAGATAAAATCAACTGACCCAAAACCTGTCCAATCAACATTTTCCACGAGATCTAAATTATTCATCCATCTTTCCTTGGTTTTCACCATCCATCGTGGGTGACGAAAATGGTCTTCTTCGATCACAAAGATTGATGACAGTTGTTTAAAGTGTTTACGATACAACTCAACATGATCAACAAAATCTTCAGGTGAAAGCAATTCAATCCGTTTCTTACCAAACATTTCAGTTGTTGAACAAAAATCACATCCACCTGGACATCCCAATCCTGTTACAAGAAATCCTATACCTCCTCTAGGGTATTTATTGAGAAAGGGAGGAGCACCACCGCATTTAGGCATTAATTTTTGTTGAATAGGTCGGTTTGTATCCTCACCTAGCAAATTACGAAGAAATTCTACTCCCTCACCCAGAACTACATGATCTACATATTTCTTTTTAGTTTCCTCATCATATTGTGCAGCAAAAGCTTGAGCGCCATAACTTCCTAGAAGAATTTGTGTCTCAGGAGATTTTTCGCGTATATATTTGCACATTTTCATAACCATATCAAGGTGTACAGGAAAAGAACTTATACCAATATATGCATATTCTTTATCTACCTCTTCAGTAAAATTATTCCAGCGCGGATATTCAAGTAAAGTTGCTGGAATATTAATATTTTGAGCTAAAATGTGATTTGCATAACAGTGAGTGTGAGAAACAAGTGAAAAAATGTCATCTCCATGAGTGAATCGTTGTCCCGTAGCATCTGTAAGGCTATCATTTGCAGGCAGTGAGGGATAAGGATAACATGGAGTTGTTAACAAAATTCGATCTGTAATCATGATTTAATCCCTTTTCTAATATTTTTCAATATTTAAATTATTTATTGTATTTCGATTTGTTAATCAAAATTTATCTAATTGTATATATAAATTTTGTCGAATTTAACCTTAAGCGTTGAATAATTTAAGCTCTTTATGAAACATAATTCCATAAATAAATTTTTATTGTTTTTCACGTTATTTTTCACATGAAAGAGAGAGACCAAAATATTATACCACGACCAGAATATCCTCGACCTCAATTTATAAGAGAGAATAATTGGATAAATCTCAATGGAGAATGGGAATTTGCTTTTGATGATACCAATATAGGATTGAAAGAAAAATGGTATAAGAATGACTCTTCCACGAAATTTACTAAAAAGATTCTAGTACCCTTTTGTTTTCAAAGTAAATTAAGTGGAATAGAGGACACTTCTTTTCATGATTTTATATGGTATAGAAGAGAATTTGAAATTCCGCAAGAATTTCAGGATAAAAAAACAATACTTCATTTTGGTGCTGTTGATTATAGATGTAGAGTTTATTTAAATGGGGATCATATTGATTCTCATGAAGGAGGTTATATTGGATTTTCATTAGATATTACTGATTATGTAGATCAAAAAAATATTTTAGTTGTAAGAGTAGAAGATCCTAGCCAGAATCTTGAGATCCCGAGGGGTAAGCAATATTGGCAAGAAGAAATAGAAAGAATTTTTTATCCTAGAGTTTCTGGTATTTGGCAGACAGTGTGGTTAGAATTCGTTTCTCCAGAATATTATTTAAAAAGGTTGAAATTCATTCCTGATATCGACAAGTCCGAATTAATTATTGAGTTCAACATTTATGGTACTGAATTCTCAAATATTGTTCTGCTCATAGAGACATTATTTAATGAGCAAGAAATTGTTAAAGAGGAAATTAGTTTAGAATTTTTAGGGAAATTGGAACAAAAAATAACTCCACAACTTAACGGAAGATTATTTCCTAAAACTCCTGATCGGTTCAAATATAAGATCAAAATCCCAGAGAACATGTTATACCTATGGGATGTCGATAATCCAAATTTATATGATTTTCACCTTTCGATTTATAATAAAAAAACTAAAGAAATTTATGATAGTGTTAAAAGCTATTTTGGTATGAGGAAAATCTCAATTTCAGATTTAAAATCGGATTATAATAAACAAATTTTACTTAATAATACTCCAATTTATCAAAAATTATTTTTAGTACAAGGTTATTGGCCAGAAGGGTTATATACAGC
The DNA here is from genome assembly GCA_029856445.1 of Promethearchaeia archaeon. GTDB lineage: Archaea > Asgardarchaeota > Lokiarchaeia > Sigyniarchaeales > SOKP01 > Loki-b32. The sequence continues at coordinate 6,027 of JAHQWY010000068.1, read as the reverse complement.
TCCTTCTGAAGAAGATATAGTAAAAGATATACAATATATAAAGGATTTCGGTTTTAATGGGTTAAGAACGCATCAAAAAGCATTTGATCCTCGATTTTTATATTGGTGTGACAAAATAGGTGTTTTAGTGTGGGGTGAAATTGGAAATTCCTTCATATTTACTATGGATTCACAATTACGGCTTCTAAATGAGTTTATTACCGAAATTGAAAGAGATTTTAATCATCCTTCAATAATTACTTGGGTACCAATAAATGAATCCTGGGGGCTTCGAGGGACAATCAGAGATTCGAAAAGAGCATCTTACACAGTTTCTCTCTATTATTTAATAAAATCCATTGATCCAACGAGATTAGTTGTTGATGATGATGGATGGTGGCATACGAAAACAGATATTTGCTCACGTCATTTCTATGCAGATATTAAACATCTACCTAAGCTTTTTGAAGATGAAATAAAAAGCCATAAACGAGCATTACCTAAAATTTATTTAAAACCATTCGAATACAAAGAGGAACCTATAATTTATAGTGAAATGGGGGGATTTGGATATTTAATTGATGAAAAAGTTGGAGACAAATGGGGATATGGAGATTTAATTGAAAGCAGTGAGGATTTATTTAATAAAGTTTTAAATTTACTTAAAGAATTTGAGAAGAGAAAAAGTTGGATTCAAGGATTTTGCTATACTGAGCTTTATGACCAATTCCAGGAGGTAAATGGATTATTAACAATGAATAGAAAACCAAAATTTCCGCCTGGGAAATTGAAAGAACAATTAGAAAAGATGTTTTATTAAAAATGTCATTATAGAGATTAGTTCAATGAGTTATTTTTCTTTTGATTCTTTTAATTGATTTGTTTGTTATTCTACCTTTTTTTCCAACATCTTAATTGTATTTCTCAATTCTTCTTCAGTTTTTATTCTATCATAAATGTCTGTAAAAGTAGCAACCATATACATAGGAGAGATTTGAAAAGCATGAACTTCAAAAGCTCCTTTAATTTTTTCATGTTCATAATCAAATCTTTTTGTCTTCCAATCTTTTCCCTCAGCAGCAGCTTCACGGTATCTTTCTGGAATTTCTGACTTTACCAATGGAGGAAACGCTTCTTCTATAGTTTTACCGATAAATTGCATATTATCAACCTTAAGAATTTCGTCAGCAGCAGGATTCGCACCAATAAAAACTAGTCTTCCATCTTCGAATAAATGATACATATGAATACCAATCGGAATTGAATTAAAGAGATTTAGTAAATGCTCTTGCGATTCTCTTAATTTTTCTTCTGTTTCCTTAAGATCTGTGACATCTTCACCTGAACTCAAAGTAGCAATAATATTTCCATCATCGTCATATAAAAGAGCATTATGCCAGGAGATCATCCTTATATCACCTCTTTTAGTAATTATGGGATTATTATAATATTCAAAGGGTTCTACATCTCCGTTGATAAGCGCTTTAAATACATTTTTAAGCTCTTTCCGGTCCTCTTCAGGGATGCATACGTCAAACCAATTCTTTCCTATTAATTCTCCCTCTTCATAATAAAGAATTTCATAGCCCTTTTTATTTAATAGAGTAATGTTCCCTTCTCTATTTAATACAACAAGAATAACCCCAGCTAAATCTAAATAATTTTTCAACCTATCTTTAGATTTCTCTGTTGGCTCTTGAATTATTATTACACCTCTTAAAATTTTATTTTTCAAATATTTACAATATTGTTTAAGAGTTTTATATATTTCACCAAATAAAAGTTATTCATCAATATAATAAAAACTCTATTCAATTTTTCTTAAAAAAGTGAAAATAAAATAAGAGATAATATTTTTAAATCCCAAGCAAAACTACAAATTGGAGTCAATAAAATGTCAATAGTAATTGAGAACTTAAAAGAAGCGATTAATGGAGAGATTAATGCTAAAAAAAAATATGAATTATATGCTGAAAAAGCGAAAGAAGAAAATCTTCCTGAGATTGCCCATTTGTTTAAAGCTGTATCGATGGCAGAAGCAATTCATATCAAAAATCACATAAGAGCACTCCAAGTTCTAACTAACAGTGATGTAGAGGCTAAAGATTTCGTCGATCTGAATGAAGAAGCTTTAAAAAATAATGTTAAAGATACAAGATCGAATTTACTTGATGCAATAGAGGGAGAAACTTATGAAACTAAACAAATGTATAAATTATTCCTAAAAAACACGAAAAAGACAGGAAATGATGTTGCTGAGCTATCCTTTTCATTAGCAAGGAAAGCAGAAAAAGTTCATGCGGGAATTTTTAGTAAATACCTAAAAAAACTTGAGAAAAATGATAGTTTTGAGAAAAGGAGAGTATTTGTGTGTCAAATTTGTGGTAATGTTGAATTTGATACTCCTCCAACTATATGTCCACTCTGCGATCATTCTCAGAAATTTTTTAGTGAAGTTTAAGCAGTAGCTATCAATTGTTCTAGTACTGTTCCTATACCAAACGATGCTATAAAAGCTATAATACCGATCAATACCATCTCTAAACCACTTCTAATTTTATTTTCTCCTGTAATTTTAGTCTTTAAAGTTCCTACGATAAATAGCATCGAAAACGAGATAATTGAAGATAAAACCAAAGAAAATACTCCTAGTTCGAATATATAAGCAAATAATGTCAAAAATGATCCAAACACAAATGAAAGGAAAGTTAATATTGCTCCAAAAATAGGATTCTCAGGTTCTTCTAATCCTAATTCACTTTTAGTTAAGAAATCTATCCAAACCTGTTTATTTGAGGTTATTGATTCTACACAGGCATCAAGAGTATGTCCTTTCATACCCATTTTTTCAAAAATCTCTCTTACTTCCTCTCTCTCTTCATCGGGAAAAAGCTCAATTTCGGCTTTTTCTTTTTTCAATTCATTTTTAATATAATTATACTCTGATTTACTTGATATATATTCACCAAGGCCCATGCTAATTGCCCCAGAAACCATTGCCGCAAATCCTGTTAATAAAACAATAGCATTATTACCTGTTGATCTTAAAGTGGCTGCTGCAACTCCAACTAATAACGTAAATGTTGAAATTAAGCCATCATTTAACCCTAAAATAATGCTACGAATCTTTCCACCGCCAGTAATATGTTCCTCTTGTCTAGAACTCATTTCATATCATCACATCATAAAAAAGGTAATAGTAATAAGCTATCTAAAAAATCTATATTTGAAAAAAATTACTTAATTACTTTAGATTATATTTAAACCAATAAAAATAATAAAAAATTCTAGTCTTTAAAATGAGTAATTTAGATATAAAAGAGATTAAAGAATTACTGGAAGAATTTCCATTAAATCAAGATAAAGAGATTATTTCAAAATTTTTAGCAAGGGAAAAACTCTCTCATAGAGAAATTATACGTGCTTTTCATATTTCATTTCCACTTTTCACTCTTGTTATATTGAATAAAAGATTTAAAATGAATAAAGAAATCGCCAAAAATGAGTGGTCTAGAGCTAATATACAGAAATTAGATAATGTGGGAACAGTTAAAAAGTTAAAAATTCTACCATTAATCGATTTTCATGCAGAAAGCAATTTTTTCACAGAAAAAGGTGTTTCTTATTTTATCAGAGCTGATAAAATTGGTTTATTATTTGATACAGGCTTAAATTCTAAAGATGAACACCCTTCTCCACTCCTTAGGAACATGGAAGCTTTAGGAATCTCACCAGAAGACTTCAAGTATGTTTTCATTTCCCATTTACATCGTGATCATGTAGGGGGTGCTAAATGGGCTGGAAATAGAACTTTCTCACTTTCAGGAGAACAGCAAAATTTAAGTCATGTGAATGCGTTCACCCCCGTTTCAATGAACCATCCAACTGCTACTATTAACCAAGTGAAGGATCCTACTGTTATTGCCAATGGTATCGTTTCAATAGGTTCGATCCAGAACCCTATGTTTTTCTTTGGAGCAACTTTTGAACAAGCTTTGGCAATAAACGTGGAAGGAAAAGGTATAATAATTGTTGTCGGCTGTGGACACCAAGGAATCCAAAAAATAATTGACCGCGTTGAAGCTCTTTTTGATGTTCCCATTTATGGAATTATTGGTGGGTTACATTTACCAATCCCAGAATTTCCAGGCGAGGATATCACTTGGTCAGGACTGCCAATTTATAAGTTTATTATGACAAGTAGACCTCCATGGGAACCATGGCAAAAAGATGATGTAGATTTTACATTGGATTACCTTAAAGCTAGAAATCTTAAACTTGTATCATTATCTCCCCATGATAGCAGTATGGAGAGTATTCTTGCTTTTAGGGATACTTTCAAAGAAGCTTATACTGAAATAAAGGTTGGTAAGATTATTAATATATAATATTAACATCGATGACCTCTATGAAATACAAAACAAGTGAAAAAGAAATAATAAAACAGAAAAATAAGCTTTTTTCTAAATTAGTTTTAGCGGCAAAACAAGCAAAGGATAGTGGAGGGAAACCATTTGTTTTCCATTTCCTAACTACATTACGATGTAATTGTGATTGTGAGTCTTGTCTTTGGAAAGATAATTCAGCTAAAAACGAGTTATCACTAGAAGAAATCAAGCGTATTTATTTAGAAGCTAGAGAGGCGGGATTTTTTATAACCATTCTTTGGGGAGGCGAACCTACCCTACGTAGAGATATTACAGATATAATGAAATTCGCTAAATATGAAGCTGATTTTGCCTTTATAGGAATGGTTACCAATGGTTATCTTATTCCTAAACGTATCTCCGAATTTGGGAATGACCTCGACCTTATTCTTATGTCTCTTGATTCCCCTTTACAAGAAGAGCATGATCAAATTAGGGTTTTGCCTGGATTGTATGAGAAGATAATGGACTCTGTCGAGATAATTAAAAATGAGTATCCTCATATCTCTTTACAATTCAGTTTTTCTATTAGCAAATATAACATTAATCGTGTAGATGAAATGATTGCGCTCGGGGATAAATTGGAGGTTCCCATAGCATTTAATGTGATAAATACAGTACGTCATTATTCAACGGGGGATGTAGATGAAAAAGGACAACTTTCTGCTACCGACCAAGAAATAAGTGATGCATTCTCAAGAATATTGGAATCTAAAAGGAATGGCTCCCATATATTAAATTCAGAAATGTACTTGAAACATTTTATTGGAGGGAAAAAACCTTATCGATGTCATGCCAGAAAAGTCTTTATGTATGTTAATTCTAACGGTGATATAGAAGATTGCCTAAGATTAGATAAACCAATAGCAAATTTACGTGGTATATCTGTTAAAGAAGCTATGAATTTACCACGATTTCAACAATTTTTAAAAGATACAGAAAACTGCGATAGCTGCAATTCCCCTACTATGATTGATACAAGTTATGTGTGGGAAGATTGGAGTTTGATTATGAAATCGGGAGGGATTACTTTCGGTTAAATAATCATTTTTAAAATCTCATATTAATATAAGGGAATCAGAATGACTGAAATTAAGCATAAAACATTTCAATCTAAGGGAGGTAAGTTAGTTTATCATATTTTGATAGGCCTAAATAAAGAAGTGGTTATTTTATATATACATGGTTTAGCTCCTATATCTTCTCTCTTTATTAAAAGGTTTATAGATCAATATCATGACTTTTCCCTTTCTGAATATTCATTTATTATCCCTAATTTAATAGGATTCGGTGACTCAGAAAAACCAGATAATTTGGATATTTATATCATGGAAAATCAAGGACAATATTTATACGATCTTCTACTCTCAGAAGACATTCATAAAGTGATCATAATAGCCATGTCTATGGGAGGACCAGTAGCTATTTCCCTTATCGATAAAATTAGAAATGAAAAAAATGAAAAAATAGAAGTAAAAGGACTAATTTACCTCGAAGGCAATCTCGATAAAAATGATACATTTTTTTCTTCAAGGATAGCTAAATATCCTTTTAAACAGTTTAAGGAACAATTCGACTCATGGATCAATGATTTTATCAGTAGGTCAAAACCAGAAAATGC
>JAHQWY010000401.1 GCA_029856445.1 Promethearchaeia archaeon | reverse complement strand
ATTTTAGAAAAAAAATTAGATGTTTTCTTTCTTTTTTATTCTCATTCCGAATAAAAATCTCAGCACATTTACTTTTCTAATAATTAAGATCAGTCCCATAATTATCACAAATGATACTGAACAAATGATAAGGTATTTTACAGTTGTAGTGAGATCTAAACCGAGCACATAGAAAGCTACGACTATTATTACAGATTGGTGGAGAATATAAAACGGAAGGACTATATCATTTAAGAATTTTAAGGATTTATGGTAGAAATATAAGAATTTCCGTCCTAAATATATGACAGCGATTACCCAACACCATCCACATAAATTACCCAGTAATCCTGATAGTGGTTCTAAAGAATAGATCCCCGTCCATTCTTCGATACCTAGAATTATAGTCAACACTATTGCTATAATTAACGAGGGAATTCCATGCCTTTCTATAGCTTGTCTAAATTCATCATTAGATACAAGCAGAAAACCATATAAAAAAATAACGATGTACGTAAAAACTTGGTATCCCCCTTGTTCAGGTAGTCCTAAAGGTGTCGTAACTTCCTCTACGATAAATATAGGTATTACTAGCAAATATAAAGCACCTGGCTTTTTAAAAAAGGTCCCCCATTTTTCAAGTTTCTCTGAATTCTCTTCTTTTCTAAGATATTGAAATAGTTTTAGCAAAATTAACGAGTAAAAAAACAGAAAAAACAAATACCACATATGGCCCCCAAAGAGATTAAAGTTTCCGGTTTCTGGATTTGATGGACCCATATATACTCCATTGAAATAATGGTATAAATAAAACTCAATAAAGGAACCTTGAAAATCTCCATGGGTCACACGGGCAATGTAGACTTGTAACGCTGCGTGTGTAAACATACCAACGATTAAAGGAATCATAAGGCGTTTAAATCTCTCCTTAGCATATTCATTTCCTTTTCTAACTCCCAAAGCATAAAATGTTCCCATTCCAGCAATGATAAAAAAGAGTGGTATAACCCAGAAATCTATATAATAGATAAGTAAACTCAACCCTAAGTCCTTTTCCTCATTCTTGATTTCCCAATCCCCATAGTTGAAAGCTCTAGCACTATGAAAGAAAAATATTAGGATAGTAGCAATTATTCGTAACCAATCAAGTTCATAACTCCTTTCTCTTTTAATTGTATTTTCCATTTATTTCACATTTTTAAGATAATTTTTTAATATAAATATTTATGAGTGAATTTAATATAAATAATTTTGATCTGATTATAAGCCGATAAGAAATTTTTTTATTTATCCAAAACAAAAGTACATTTATGGAGCCCAAAATAAAAAAGATATATATTAGCTTAATCCTAATTTTTTTGATATTTTATATTTCTACAATATTATATTTTAGCTTGATACCACAAGATCCCCGAGCTGAGGGGCAGTTTATTTTCCCTGGAGATGAGCGTTTTGAGCAGTTATTTGCTGCTCTTATGATGCCTATAAGTGCTTTAGTTTCTGGTATAATATCAACTTTCATATTCACGCGATTTTTTTTAAGTAGATATATGAAGTCACTAAGGAAATCCAAAAAAGTTGGAATTGTCCGTGTTGAGGAATTAGAGGGGCATTTATTATGGCGTAAATTAATGAAAAGAGCAGCTCTATCTGCTCTGTTTAGCATAAATATCGCCTTAACGCTGGCTTCTCAGGAAATAATTGTTCAATTTTTACGTAGTGTTTATCCTGATAAACCATATATGATTCCTGATTATTTATCGATGTTAATGCTATATTGGATCATTGCAATTCCTTGCACTTTTATACTTGTACCTATATGGTTAATAAGGGATTCCGGTGTTGTAGTCACTAAAAAAATTAAAGGTGTTGATTTTAATTCAGCCGATTTAGCTATAGGTTCGATACATCGAATAATAAAAGGATTTATAACAATATCATTTATTTATAATTTCATTATAGTAACTGTATCCTTTTCTTTAAGCACTTATATAAGAAGAGAGCCGGGTTATGAGTGGGATTTTATTGGACAATTATTATTACCCATCATACTAATCAGTTTTTCAATACCTTTGGTAATTTTAATAGATTATCAAAAAGATCGCTTTAGAGCAAAATTAGAGAAAATACTTGTCGAATTGGATATGCTTAAAGAACTAATTGGTAAGTATGAATTAAGAGACCTTGGTTCAAAAAGTTAACTTAATAGATTTTATGTAAAAAGTAATAAAAAAACAAATTTAGAATTTTAAGGAGCTATAGTCTAACCAAGTACTCTTTTGGTTCCTGGAATTCGCCTCAAAATGAAATGACTAATTAAAAGGCAAAGTAAAAGCACAATAACAAGAACAATTACGAATTTTAATAACGCAAACATTAGAATTCCCACCAAAATTATTGAAACACCAACCAGTACTGGAGCGTGGATAAGATACATAGTGTATGAGTTGGCAGATATGGTTTTAGATGCCTTTCCTTGAGTGTTCCATTTTTTGCGAAACAATGTTATTAATCCTATACACATTCCCATACAATATATTGATTCCCATAAAGCAAAAGCGAAAGCTTCCCAGCGAAGCCCACCCAATAACGGGGTAATATCACCTCCCTCCATTGCCCCTACTGCAAATCCCAAAAGAAAAAAATAGATAATAGATAAGAGGGCAATTATTAACCACATTTTTCCTTGTTTATCAGAAATATTACGGAACCAATCTCGCTGATATGCAACTACACCTAAAATTAACATTATAATATATTGAACCACATGAGCTAGCTGGATATTTAGAATATCAACACCCCCATTCACAGGGAACACTAAGCGCATTAAAAACGTAAATACTGTCATAATGATGATGATGATTACTAATAATATATTACTTGGTGGTTTTTTGACCGTTTCTTTTTCAGAATTTGTCTTAAATATTTGACGCCATAGAGAATAAAACACCGCAAAAATTATCAATGTCAATACAAACCACAAGGGTCCGTTTCCACTCAAAAAATCTTCTATTCCTGCAAATGATTGAAATTGCAGCGCGTAGAACTGGAAAAAAGGAATTTTAGACTCACAAAACAGAAGATACTCCATAACAGGATTTACAATTGCTATATAAATTAAATAAGGTATTCCTAAACGAATAAATCGATCCTT
>JAHQWY010000400.1 GCA_029856445.1 Promethearchaeia archaeon | reverse complement strand
TCTCTAACTGAATTTGTCTTTATCACTTTAGATTTGTTGTTTTTATCTATTTTCAGTCAGCTTAATATAAAGTATGGTGTGAAATTAGAAAAGGTAAAGAGTTCTACTGTTAAATATTATGCCAATATAAACTCTTATATCATTACAGGAGAGCTTTTTGCATTATCCTTCTTTTTATTTTACACGATTGTATTGATATCTTTTGTTTTTTCTATTTATTTCTCACTACTGATTATAACAACTTTAGTAAATATACTTTCGAGAAACAATGTTATTTTTTCCGAACCTTTGACAATTAAAATTAATCTTATAACATTAATATTTAGCTCAGGATTAGCCTTTCATTATACTTTTATTTACACCTTAGGCACTTTTTACGTATTAATAATACCCTTTCTCTGTCTATTTTCAATTTTATTCCTTCCAATCTATTATATGTTAAGAGTTAAGATCTATGAGAAAGCAATTCATAAGCTACTTTTAGCAGATTGCATACTTATTGCTGTATTAATTACACTTATTCCCACTATTGTTAATTTAGAGGTTAATGGATTTGATTTTTTTATTGAGATAATACCAACAATAAATTACACTCTGTACATTGCTTTTGGGATTTTGACCTTTACTTATTATTTATTAAGAATGTATAAGATTAATGAGACTTATATTACAAGAGTCTTGAAATCTCAAATTTTTATCGAAATAATTATAGCCGGGACAACTGTTTTCTATTATTTCTTTATATTACTAGCTGGTAAGCTACCTTTCTTTAGTATTCTTTTTCCTTTGATTGCAGCTTCTTGTTTCCTATATTTACCAAGTGTCTTTTCCTATAGACAACGATATTTTAAAGAAAATATTGTAAAGAAATTCATAATGGCTAATAGTATCCTTCTTTCCATGTTGGTTACACTAATACCAACGATAACTGGATTAGAATTAATAAGGTTAGGCAAAGTTATTGATATATTCGTTATTTCAGTAATTTCTCTATTCATATTCTTTTTTATTTTAAACTTTTTAGATTTTATTAGTAAGTGGTACTATGTTAAAGAAAAATGGATTAACTTTTTTAAAGTATTAAAAGTGTTAAGTTGGTTTTCAATATCTCTATTTGTTTCGTATATAATTATATCTTATGTCCCTATAGATATATCAATTTCCATAATGTTTATTGTATTTTTTATTTTGAACATCTATACATTGGTATTGCTAAACAGTTATTCGAAAGAATTATGGCTCAATAACTACATTCAAGAATTTTTGTTATATGGACTTGCTTTTTCCTTCTCTTTCTTAATTGTTTCTTTAATTCAATTAAGTAATGTGCTTACTTTTATGCCATCTTTGTTAAGTTCTTTTAATATATTATGGTATGTAGGGTTGTTCTTTTTAATTAGTCTTCCTATTATCTTATTTTTCAAGTCATGGGTAGGATTTAAATTTATTAAGCTTAATGACAGAATAGAATTCATATCTTGGTCGATTCTAAAAATTGTATTCTGTATATTTATTTCAATGATTTTTTCATACTCAATTATCGCTTTAATAATCTCATTTTCATTAACATTTACATTTTTAACTCCGATTACCATTTCTTATTTCAGAAAATTAAAGATAGTTTCAGAAGAATATCAACTTATTATTAAAAGATTCATGTTAGGAATATTTACCATTTCATTATTAATCTTATACATTGATTTGTTTTATCAACTTACAACCAATAAAATATTTTTCAATGAGAATCTATTTCTATATATCAGCTTTATTTGCGCTAATTCTTTGCTTTATCTATATTATTTTCTTTTAAGATATAATACGATTCTAGAAATAGATTCTATTTATCAGATATTTGGTTTTTATTTAACTTCATTTGTATTATTTTTTAGTCTTCTTTATATTTATTGGTTAATTGTAGTTATTCCTGTTCTTGTGGCAATTATACTTCTACTTTATCGAAGAAGTATAAATCTTATTTTCAGATTTGTCTCATATTTTCTCTTAAGTTATGTAATTTTTATTGATCTTTTGAGCATCTTTGACAATTTTGAGATTTTGGGTGGATTTAATCGAATCTTAGTAGGTTTATTAACAAGCACATATCAACTAACATTAATTTCGGTTTTGCTTTTTGCATTATTTTTAAATTATAAACGAAATAATAATCTTGAAAAATTTGTTTTATATTGCCTTTTTTCAATATTGTCTTTTACTTCTCTAAATTTCTTTACCAATATTCTACTTCTCTATAATATAACAATATCGTTGTTTGTACTACTTTTATCCATAGGCTTATATTTCTATCGTCAGAAAAATGAATTATACAAGTGGTTTATTAAGCCTTGTGTTCTTTTGCTTGTTTTTGACTTTATTAGTTTCATATCTTATACCACACTTTTCAATAATCCATTCTACATTGATTTTAGCCCAATTCTTACCTTTACATTAACTATGAGTATTACTGGATTTGCTTTTGTATTATTATATAACAAGGCTCCTCCACATTTCAGAAAAATAACATTTTTATTCGTCTTATTCGCGATAACCATATGTTTTCCTACTTTCTTATATTTCTGCATGGTGTCTCCGTTCCCTTCCCTTTTCGAAGATCCTATTCCAATAATAATTGTAATTAACGTTGCGGTTTTTCTTTTTTATCTTAGTATCGGAATTTATCAGTGGAGAATCTCTTGGGCAATCTGGAAGTCAGGTTGGTATGCATGGAATGTTTTACCTTTCGTAAATTTCTTCATAATATATCAGAGTTTAAGAGGAATTGATGTTCTTGGGAAGTCAGTTAGCCTTTTTGGTGTTTATGATCTCAATGGCTCATCAGTATTATCTATAATAATTTTTTCTCTATTCTTTTTACCTGTAATATATTCAAAAATTAAAAAATATTTTTTCCAAATTATCTTAATAATTTGGGCTGAAAGTGTGTTTCTAATATATTGGATTAGTCAAAACCTATTTGTGGGAGATAAACTTCTTATAACTCTCTCGTTTATTTTGTTTTCCATCACTTTATTAATGCCATTGTTAGTAGTACTTAAATTTTGGAAATTAGCTTCAGTTTTTTGGCTTTTCCCCTTGACAGTAATTAACGCTACATTTTTGTATTTTTATTTCATTTCAATAG
>JAHQWY010000067.1 GCA_029856445.1 Promethearchaeia archaeon | reverse complement strand
CTTCTAACAGGATTTCATCCCCTGGATTAGTTTGTGAAAGAAGTGAGATGAGATTCCCTTGAGTACCCGAGGTTACTAATAAAGCCGCTTCTTTTCCAATAACTTTTGCTGCTTTATCTTCTAATTCATTGACAGTAGGATCTTCACCAAGAACATCATCTCCGAGTTTAGAATTATCCATTGATTTTAAAGCCTTCCACATTTCGGGTGAAGGTTTAGTAACGGTATCAGAACGAAAATCAATAATCTTCATATTTACTCATTTATGAAATTTTTAAAAAATTATCAAATGATATTATTAAATAAAATAATCTTAAGAAATAAGATTTAACAAATTTACACAAAACGAGAATAAGATTAAACTACATATTAAAAATTAAAATTTACAAAAGACTTCACTTATTGATTTTCCAATTATTTCAATTTCATCCAAATTTGCAGTCCCTAATTTCTTTTCCATCCCATATTTTAAATATTTTACTTTTTTTAACCCAAAGCCAATAATCTCACTGCCAACTCGGTCAACAGCAACAGGATCTTCTCCGACAATAATTAAATCCATTTGAATTGGCTTTCCTCCTAATTCCCATCCATTTGAGCCGATTATTCCATCAATGATTTGAAATTTCATTTTAGAACGGAACAAAGACACTAAATCTGCTATTTTTTTGTGTAAATTAGAGTGCATTATGCTTTTCGGATAAATTACTCCCATCATATTCTTCATACTTAGAGTTGTTATGGCCATATTATGTGTTTTTAATGAGGGAACAGATATAATACAGCTCGCATCTTGGGCTGTTTTTGCTATATTGACACTTTTAAGAGACAAAGGATTTTGTATTTCAATATCATTTACTATCTCATCATTATTCAAATTTAAAATTTTAATTCCATAATCTTCTAATCGTAAAACTTCATTTAACTCAAAAAATCCTTTTGATGCTCCAAAAGACCTACCATCGGCAACTATAATTTTTTTTTGGGTTTATTTTAGATTCCTGAATGAGATAAATCAGAATTCCTTCTAATGTATTGGTTGAAGTCACATTTCCTGTACTAAAATGGTCTGCGGTTACCCAATTTGGATTTACTAAAATATTCTTTTCTGAATTGTTTATAATATCTTTCAATGGAATTAAATTAAGAGTGCGTAGAACTACATCTTGAGTTATTTCAGTAGGTTTTCTTTTTGTAATGTAAACTTTTGTTTTCATATTTTAGAGAATTATGTGAAATAATATGATTGAAATTATATATTAACAGATGTAAGTAAAAATAAAAAAAATTTAAATTTATTCTTGTACAACCTACAGACCTGGAATCGTTGTCTTTTTGTGAAGGATATCCAACCCCTTTGAAATAAGTGTGATTGTGACTAGAAATATTATAGCGATGATGACATATGTGGTGACGGATATAAACGTAAGTGCGACGGTAAAATGTGCTTGAGCAAACAGATCTTTAACTCCAATAAAATAAACAACAACTGTATATTTTGGAAGATAAGCTGCCTCGTTGGACCACGCAGGAATAACACGTCGTAGAGCCTGTGGCAACACAACATGCCAAATACCAGCTATACGAGACATACCTAGAGATTGAGCAGCCATTAATTGTTCTGTCCCTACAGACATAATAGCTCCACGGAGGTATTCAGCTTGATAAGCCGCACTGTTTAATCCTAACGTAATGAGACCCGCTAGAGTCCGATAATTCAAGAGGATGATAGTAATTTCTTTATTTAGGATTGTGAAGCTAGTCACTATCTCCCAATCCCCGACGGGGATATTTAGACTAGAAGGGAGAAAATAAATGAAAAATAATTGCGCAAGCAGAGGTGTACCGCGCATAAACTCAATATATCCTGAAGCAATGCGTGAAAGAAGCCACCCCCCATATTGGCGGAGATTAGCCAAGATTAAACCAAGGACAAAGCCCATCAAAAGCGCCCATCCATACAACCACATTGTTAGTAAGAAACCTGAAAAGATATGATCCCAGTATTCCAGTACAGTAAGGAGTTCTCTTATCGGATTAGGCCTATCTTGTAATATCATCCGTTTTCATCCTCATTTGATTATTTTAAAAGTTTTTCATGGCTTCCATATAAAACATCAAGTTGGTTGAGAAAATTCTTTACTCGTTCGGATTTAGGTGAAACAAAGAAATGTTCAGGAGTTCCACTCTCTATGATCACACCATCCCCAAGAAAGATCATTTCTGATGCGACAGCTTTAGCGAATCCCATTTCGTGGGTTACAACTATCATTGTCTTTCCTGCTTTAGCAATATCCAACATTACTTGAAGTACTTCACCGATTAATTCAGGATCTAAAGCAGAAGTAGGTTCGTCAAATAAAATTACATCTGGGTCCATAGCTAAAGCACGAGCTATCCCCACACGTTGTTGTTGACCACCTGATAGTTCAGCAGGATAATGATCAGCCCAATCTTCCATTTTAACCGATTGTAAAACCTCAAGTGCCTTTGCTCGAGCTTCTTCCTTTGGAAAACCTTTCACACGACGAAGACCAATACTAACATTATCGATGGCTTTAAGATGGGCAAATAGGTTAAAATGTTGGAATACCATGCCGATTTTAGCTCGTATTGCATTGATATTTACGTTAGGGTCAGTGATATTCTCTCCGCGGAGGAATACCTCTCCCTTGTCTGGAGGATTCAACATATTAATGCAACGAAGTAACGTGCTTTTACCAGAACCACTTGGTCCAAAGAGAACCTTGACCTCTCCTTCCCTCAGTTCGAATGAAACACCCTTAAGGACTTGCAAATCTTCGTATGACTTCCAAATATCAACTACTTGTAAAATCGGTTTATCCATCTCTAGCCACCTCCCATTCCCAACTTCTTCAGTTTCTTAGATTGTCGTTCACCAAATATCCGTGTTATAGGGTATGTAAATAAAAAGTATATAACTGCAAGAATTAAATATGATAAAGCCCAGATCTCTCGAAAACTTACAGACACGAAATAAGCTGCTTGAGTCAACTCGACAATTCCAATAGCAGAAGCGAAAGATGAATCTTTAATGACAACTGCATATTCATTGGACCAGCTAGGTATTGCTAGCCGTAAAGCTTGTGGCATTACAACGTGTCGGAAAGCTTGAGATCCCTTCATACCCAGCGCACGAGCAGCTTCCATTTGTCCCGGAGCCACTGATAAAATAGCTCCACGAAAAATTTGAGATTGATAAGCAGCACTACGAAGAGAAAGGGCTAAAACTACACTACCAAGCCGTAATTCAAGTGGGTCGATGTACCATAAAATATCTGGCAATCCGAAAGCAAAAATATAGATTAGTACTATAAGTGGGATACCGCGAAACAACTTCTCATAACCACTTGAGAACCACATGAGTTCTTTAGCACCATATACACGCATTATCGCTAGCGATATGCCCAATATAAACCCAATCAATAGACCTAGAGCAGTTAAGAGCAATGTATGGTAGAGGCCTCTCCTCAGAATATAATAAATAATTTCAGAGAGAGTTGGAATATCACTCATACAAACCACTTATCTAATAGATCATACATCGTCCCATTTGGTTCATATCCGGTAAGGATGACTGTATTGATTACATATAGCAGATCTGGGTCTTCATGTCTGCACCATAGCGACATAGGTTCAGTTCCCGTACGTAAGATGACCTTAAGGTCGTATGTATTATTCCAGGCAGTAAAAACCGGTTCATCTAGGTATGCTGCTTCAATACCTGTTCCACTGACTAAATCTTGCATAAGTGAAAGAACACTTGCAAATGTTGTGGGAGTAACACCAGCTGCAATCAAGTCAGCTTCCATTGTGGTACCCGTTTGACAGCCAATATTCTCCCCAATTAGATCTGATAAGTTATTGATTGTGAGTAATGAATCTGCCATTGTGATAACCACTTGAGCAACAGTGACATAGGGTATTGAGGGTGAAAGTTGCTGTGCACGTTCTTTTCCTAGCTCCGTTGTAGGATCATATGTCAATGCTGCCGCAATCATGTCAATAGTACCTGCAACACATGCACCAATCAAAGCGTCAAAAGCCATGTCGACCATTAAAAGGTCGACTCCAATTTCATCAGCAATCAACTGGCTTACGTCGACGTCGAAGCCTTCAATCTTACCCGAAGTTATATTATTAAATTCGAAGGGTTCATAATCAGTACTAGTTCCAACACGTAATTCCCCTCGAGATTTGATCTTGCTGATTAATTCACCGCTTGGTGCTTCAAACAGCGGAGGTATAAACCATCCAGCCAAGAATCCTCCTGCTAAGCAGGCTACCATCGCTACTACTGCTATTTCTCTTTTCATAATAAATTTACCTCTTGTTTTATATTATCTAATTTTTTAACTATTATAATTTGTAATTTTTGTATAGATTTAACGAGATATAATTCTATAGTTCATATATAAAGATTTCTATCTTGTATTTATCATTATCAATTATCTGTAATCTTAATACTCTTAAAAGAATTTATCAGTAAAGCATGAAAAATTCTGTATTCAATTCTAAAATAACAAAATAAGTTTTTAAGAAGATAAGAAAAAAACACCATTATTAGGAACATCATCATCAAAACCTCAAAGATTATAGTAGTACAAAACTAATATTTTAATAATTTAAAATAAATTTATAGCGATTTAGAATGGGAAAAAATTTATATAGGTCTGGATTAGGGTCCCCTCTTAACGATAACGCATTAGAGTTACTCTCATCTTTAAAAGAAGATTTGTGGATTATTGAAGAAGATATTATTGGTACTCAAGTTCATGATATTATGCTATTTGAACAAAATATACTTAATAAAAATGAAATTAAACAGATCTTAATTGCACTTGAAAATATAAAGAAAAAAATTCAAAACAATCAAATTAAATTAGATGGCAGTTTTGAAGATATCCATCCATTTATAGAAAAAAGTGTTATAGACAAGATTGGGATCGAAATTGGGGGTAAAATTCATACTGGTAGATCTAGAAATGATCAAATCTCAGTTGATCTAAGATTAAAAATAAGAAAAGAACTGAATAACATTTCTGAAGAATTATTTGTTCTCGTTGAGATTTTCCTTAGTAATTCTAAAAATAATGCAGATTCTTATCTTCCCCTATATACGCACTTACAAAGGGGGCAATTAGGGGTTTTTTCTCATTATATTAACAATTATATCGCACAGATTTTAAGATCTCTTGAAAGGATAGAAGAGATATATAATAGAGTAAATAAAAATCCACTTGGGGCTTGTGCTATTGGAGGGACAAGTATTAATATCAACAGGATTAGGACAACTGAATTATTAGGTTTTGATGAAATGGTTTATAATTCAATTGACGCAACCAGCTCGAGAGATTATATTTATGAAGTACTAATGGGATTATCACTACTCGCTATCCAATTTTCGAGAATCGCAGAAGATTTAATAATTTGGTCTACTAAGGAATTTAACTTTATAGAAATCGCTGATGAGTACTGTTCGGTTTCAAGTGTTATGCCACAAAAGAAAAATCCTGATACTGTGGAATTAATAAGAAGTAGAAGTTCTAAAGTTGTTTCAAATTTGTTTGGGGCTGCAATGATTATTAAAGCAACTCCAACAGGATATTTTAGGGATTTTCAGGATCTAAAACAATTATTGAAAAATTCTTTTAATAATATAATTTCTATAATTAAGATTTTTAAAGGGATTTTTTCCACCATAAAAATTAACAAAGAGAAAATGAGAAGCACTATTAATGAAAGTTTCATTCTTGCATTAGATTTGGCTGAATTATTGGTACAAGAGTATAATATCCCATTTAGACAATCTCATCAAATAGTAGCACTTTTAGTAAAGGACTCAGAAAAACCAGAAGATATGTTGAATAAAGAAAGAATTGAAAAATTTATTCTTAATGTCCAAAATAAGGAAATGACAATATCAGAAGATATAATTCAAACATTAAAGAATCTAGATCTATGTTTAGAAAAAAGAATCAGTCAAGGGTCCCCATCGAAAAAAGAGGTAATCTCATATATTGATGAATTAAAAAAAAAAAAAGAATCAATGTACAATCTATACCTTAAAAGAATAGAGAAAATAGAAAAAGTGACAACCATTAGAGAAGAAAAAATCAGAGAACTAATAGAAGAGGTATAAATTCATGAAAATTGTTTAAATAAAATCAATAAGTTTTTAATCATACAGAGTACTTTTCAAACAATGTTTATTATCATTATTATTTATGAGGATAAATGTTTAATTAAATCTTAAATAGAATACTTAATCGTTTAATTTATAAAGATCCAAACCTATTTAATATTAATAAAAAAGTATATTGTGTTGGTGTTTTGAAGGTTGGTTTCGCTTTATCCTCAAATATATTATGAAATTGTTAGTATACAATTTCAAAAAGCACCTCACAATCGAAGATCTAGACGTCGCCGTCTATAATTTATTAATAAAGATAAGAATTGAAGTTGTATTCTTCTTTCTTTACTTCTTCATATAATTTATTTTTATTATTTTTTTAAAAGGGGAAATTAAGATATAAATTTTAATAGGTTTTAGGAAATGGAAATAAAAAATATGGGAATAATGGAAACCAAGGGAGGAGTTACCAGCCCAATAGGATATTATGCTACTGGTAATCATATTGGTATTAAGGAAGGAAAGAAAGACTTAGCCATAATATATAGTGAAGTTCCCGCTAAAGCAGTTGGGGTATTTACTACGAATGTGGTTAAAGCAGCACCAGTTTTATGGGCTCAAAATCTTATTCAAAGTCAAAATTTGATCCAAGCAATAGTTGTTAATAGTGGAAATGCAAATGCGTGTACAGGAGAAATTGGAATTGAGCATACCGAATTAATGGCTGCTGAGTTAGCTTCTTGCTTGGGGTTGAATAAAAACCAAGTTATTGTGGCATCTACAGGAGTAATTGGAGTACCCCTTCCAATTGATAAAGTAGTTGATGGGATCAATTCTACTTATAAAAAATTAGGAAATACCGAGAACGATGCAAATTTAGCTGCTGAGGCAATTATGACTACAGATACTTATCCAAAAGCGATTTCAGTTGAATTTTTAATAAATAATAAAAAGATAAGAATTGGGGGGATGGCTAAAGGTTCTGGGATGATTCATCCAAATATGGCAACTATGCTTTCATTCATCACTACAGATGTTAACATTTCAAGAGATTTATTAAATAAAGCTTTAAAGGAAAGCGTTGATGAATCGTATAACATGATCTCTGTGGATGGTGATACAAGTACAAATGATTCAGTAATTTTATTGGCTAATGGAATGAGTAAAAATCCAGAAATAAAAAATGAGAATAAGGAATATCACATTTTTAAACAGGCACTTCATTACGTAAATACTTTTCTAGCCCAAGAAATTGTTAGGGATGGGGAAGGAGCAAAAAAATTCATTACTGTTCATATTAAGGGAGCAATTTCTAATCATGAAGCTAAAATATTAAGTAAATCAGTAATTACTTCAAATTTAGTAAAAACAGCATTTTTTGGAGAAGATGCTAATTGGGGGCGAATTCTTGCAGCTATGGGATATTCCGGAGCAAATTTTGATCCCTCAAAAGTATCTATTATATTTAAAAATGGATCTAATTCGATCAAACTCATGCAAGATGGCACACCAACTCTATTTGATGAACACCAAGCAAAAATTATTCTAAAAAAAAAAGAAATCATAGTTCAAGTAGTATTGAAAGAGGGAAATGGTGAAGCAATTGCTTGGGGTTGCGATCTAAGTTATGATTATGTAAGAATTAATGGAGATTATCGAACGTAAGAAGATGTTTAATATGATTGAAATCTTAGATAAAGCAAAAATTTTGGTTGAAGCCCTACACTATATTAAGAAATTTTATGGTAAAACTCTTATCATAAAATATGGGGGCAGCGCTATGAAAAATCCTAAATTAAAGAAGAGTTTTGTTGAAGATATTGTATTCATGAATTTAGTGGGTATTAAATCCATAATAATTCATGGGGGAGGATTTGAAATAAACAAAATGCTACAAAAATTAGATATTAAACCAAAATTTTTTAATGGGTTCAGAATCACTGATAAAGAGACTATGGAAATTGTTGAGATGGTATTAGCTGGAAAGATTAATAAAAGTATTGTTAACGATATTCAAACCCAAGGTATTGATGCAATTGGGATATGTGGTAAAGATGGGAACTTATTAGATACTGAAAAAAAAATTGTTGATGGAAAGGATTTAGGTTATGTTGGAGAGGTTGTCAATGTGAATGTTAAATTTTTAAAAGGTATCATAATGAATTCGATCATTCCTATAATTGCTCCAATTGGTAAAGATACCTTAGGAAACACTTATAATATAAATGCTGATGATGTAGCGTTAGCTATATCAAAAGCATTACATGCTGAAAAATTAATATATCTAACAGATGTATTAGGTGTGCTTCGTGATGTTAAAGATGAAACGTCTCTAATAACAGAGATGGAGGTTAATGAAGCCTTAAATTATATAAAAAAAGGGATTATTACTGATGGAATGATTCCCAAAGTAAAAAGCAGTATAGAAGCAATAAATAGTGGTGTAAAGGCGGTACATATTATAGATGGAAGAATTGAGCATAGTTTGTTGCTTGAAGTATTTACTCCTCACGGGGTAGGTACGATGTTTAAAAAATCAGATTAAATATAAGAAAGGTATATAAGAAGGTTGAGTCGAAACATGAATGAATGGATTGAGAGAGGAAAAAAGGTTATTATGAATACATACAACCAGTTTCCTATTGTATTAGAAAAGGGTGATGGTGTGCATGTTTGGGATTGCGAAGGTAAAAAATATTTAGATTTTGTTGCAGGAATAGCTGTAAATGCTCTTGGTTATAAAAATTCTGATTATGTGAAAGACATTACCGCACAACTAATGAAATTACAGCACTGTTCAAATTTGTATTGGATGATGCCGTCCATTGAATTAAGTGAAATTTTAGTCCAAAATAGTTGTTTTGATAAAGTATTCTATTGTAATAGTGGAGCTGAGGCAGTAGAAGCAGCAATAAAATTAAGCAAGAAATATGGGAAGAAAGTTCATGGGGAAAATTGTTATGAAATTATCACAATGAAAAAATCGTTTCATGGAAGAACCATGGCGACTGTTACGGCTACGGGTCAATTAAAGTATCAGGTGGGATATAATCCATTATTACCAGGTTTTTCCTATGTTGAATTTAATAATTATAATGATTTAGAGAAAATGGTCTGTGAAGATACTTGTGCTATAATTATAGAACCTATACAGGGTGAAGGTGGAATTCATCCCGCTGAGAAATCTTACTTACAAAAAGTTCGATCACTTTGCGATAGAAACGACATTGTCCTTATATTCGATGAAGTACAATGTGGAATAGGAAGAACAGGCGAGCTCTTCGCTTATCAATTATTTGATGTAAAACCTGATGTAGTATCACTCGCAAAAGGATTGGGTGGGGGTTTTCCAATCGGAGCAATGTTAGCAACTCAGAGTAAAGCTAATGCTTTTCAACCAGGCGATCATGCATCTACATTTGGAGGTAATCCTTTAGCTTGTACTGCAGGTAAAGTAGTATTAAAAAAGCTATTATATGAAGGGATTCTTGAAAATGTGCAAAAGCGGGGGAAGTATTTTAAAGAAAAATTGATTGAATTGCAGGAAAAATATGATATGATTAAGGAAGTAAGGGGTTATGGTTTAATCCTCGGTATTGAATTAAATTGCTCAGTTAAGGATATTGTAAATAAATGTATGGAAGAAAGTTTGCTTATATTAGGTGCGGGGGAAAATGTTATAAGATTTGTTCCACCGCTGATTATCAACAATAAAGAGATTGATGAAGGAATAACTATCTTGGATGATGTATTGGGACAATTTTAAAAATATTAGAGGTTTATAATGAAGATTAAAGCAGGAATAATGGGAGCAACGGGATATGTAGGCTCAGAATTAGTAAGAATTCTATATCACCATCCTGAAGTGGAGATAAATGTATTAACATCTAAGCATCATAGCAATCAACGATATAATTCTATCTATACCAACTTCAGTAAAATCTGTGAGATGAAATGTGATGAGAATGATCTCGATTCTGTAATAAACCAGCTTGATATAATTTTTTTATCATTACCTCATGGAATTACTTCTAATCTATTAACAGAAAAAACGTTAAAAAATGTAAAGATTATTGATCTGAGTGCAGATTTTCGATTAAAATCTATGGAAGAATACGAGGAATGGTATGATATTAAACACAATAATATCAATCTGTTAAATAGAGCTGTTTATGGTTTATCTGAATGGAAAAGAGAAAAAATATGTAGTTCAAGATTAATTGCGAATCCCGGCTGTTATCCAACATGTGCTTTATTATGCTTATTACCTTTAATCAAAGAAGAAATTTTAGAAGAAGATTACATAATTATTGACGCAAAATCAGGAGTATCGGGAGCAGGACGATCTTTAAATTTGGGAACACATTTTTCAGAATGTAATGAATCAACTAAAGCCTATAACGTAGCTTCTCATCGACATACCCCAGAAATCGAACAACAATTAAGTGAAATAAATAGAAAGAAGATATCAGTAACTTTCACAGCACATCTCCTTCCAATGAATCGAGGAATTTTATGCACTAGCTATGGAAATCTCAAGAAAGCATATAATTATGATGATATTAAAAAGATTTATGAAAAATACTATCATGATGAATTCTTCATTCGGTTAATGGGAAAAAACATATTCCCTGAAACAAAATGGGTTAAAGGCTCAAATTATTGTGATATAGGATTCAGTATAGATACAAGAACAGATAGAATAATAGTTATTGGAGCAATAGATAACCTAATTAAAGGTGCTGCAGGACAGGCAGTCCAAAATATGAATTTAATGTTTAATTTAGAAGAAAACATGGGTTTAAATTCAATTCCCATGTTCCCAGTTTAAAACAAAATAAAATATTAGAAAATTAAAAAAAAGGATGTGAGTAATTTATGAATCAATTAGGACCAAAAAAGGATGTATATGATAAGATATTGCTAATGTATTCTGGCGGATTGGATACTTCTTGTATGATAAAATGGTTACAAGAGAAGTATAAATCTAAAATTTATACTTTCACAGCTGATATCGGTCAAGAATTTGCAGATCCTTCTAGATTTGAAGAAATTGAAGAAAAAGCATACGATTTAGGCGTTATTAAACATTATACTGTTGATTTAAAAGAAGAGTTTGTGAAAGAATATATATTTCCGACTATTAAAGCAAACGGTTTGTATCAAGGAGTTTATCCTTTAAGTACAGCAGTAGGAAGACCATTAATAGCTATTGAAGCGATAAAAATTGCTAAGCGAGAAAAAATTGAAGCAATAGCTCATGGATGTACAGGTAAAGGAAACGATCAAATACGATTTAACGTGACGATAAGAGCTTATGCTCCCAATATAGAAATATTGCAGCCTTTAATTGAATGGAATATGGGTAGAGATGAAGAAATTAAATATGCCTCATTCTATGGTATTCCAATTAAGAAGCAAAATCAAAAATATAGCATTGATGAGAATCTTTTTGGAAGGAGTGCAGAATGTGATACTTTAGAACATCCTGAAATTGAGCCCCCTGAAGATTCTTATGATTGGACATCAACACCTGAATATTCTCCAGATACAGTAGAATATATCCAAATCCATTTTGAAAAAGGAGTTCCAGTCGGTTTAAATAATGAAAAGATTAATAGTGTCGATTTAATTAGAAAATTACATAATATTGGCTGTAAACATGGAATAGGAAGAATTAACCATATGGAAGATCGAGCGATTGGATTAAAATCAAGAGAAGTATATGAAGTTCCAGCGGCTTTAATTTTAATTAAAGCACATAAAGATCTTGAAAAATACGTATGTACAAAACATGAAAATTCATTTAAAGCTATGGTGGATCAAAGATGGACAGAATTAGTTTATGAAGGCTTATGGGTCGACCCATTAAAAGACGCTTTAGATGCATTCATTAACATTATGAATGAAAAAGTAACTGGGAAAGTAAAAATGAAATTGTATAAAGGAAGCGCAAATGTAGTTTCGAGGGAATCTCCCTATGGGTTGTATGATATAAATTTAGCTACCTATGATACAAGTAGTACGTTTAATCAAAAATTTAGTTATGGATTTATACCATTATGGGGTTTACAAAGCCAAATTGGATTTCAAGTAAAAAATACCATTAAAAAATTAGAAGGAGAAAAATTAAATAAAAAAATCGAGATAATCGAATATGAGAAAATTAGAAACCAATAAATTTCAAAAGATAAGCGGGAGGATTTAAAATGTATTACAGAGGGTATATATTAATTCGCTTAAAAGTAATTGGTTCAGAATGGAAAGTTGTTGAAAAATTAAGCGGGTTAAAATCAACAGAATCAGAAGAAGAATGGAAAGTAACATATGCTACCCCTATCTATGGAGGTTGGGATGTAATTGTGGAATGTTCTTTTAGTAAACTTAAGGATTTGGATAGAATTGTTACCTTTTGTAGAGTTGATAAAGAACTATCCCAATGGATCGAAGAAACAACCACACTTATGGGTTCCAAAAATGATTACAACAGTTAATTCTGATCATTTTCCATAACTATAATAGCAGCATATGCGGCTCCAGGACCGCCAATTGAATGAGAAATAGCTCTTCCGTTTTCAATTGTCTTTACTTGATGTTTTCCAGCATCTTCTCTCAGTTGAAGTGCAGCTTCTCCAGTCGACATTATTCCAGTAGCACCTACAGCATGACCACACCCAATAAGACCTCCTGAAGGACAGCATGGTAATTCACCATCGATTAATGGCCCTCCCGATTCAATCCATTTACCTCCCTCCCCAAATGGAACAAATCCTAATTCTTCATAAGAGATAACTTCTTGTCCAGAAAAAGCATCGTGTAATTCTGCTAAATCAATCTGATTCTTAATATTATCATAATCTAAACCTGCCATTTTATAGGCTGCTTTTGCTGCATAAATATTTGAATATAATCTGCCTAAATCTTCTCTATTTCCGATAAAACAATCTGTATTAGCTGCTCCTACTCCAGAAATCCAAATTGGTGTTTCAACTTTTAACTCTCTAACTTTTTCTTCGCTTGCCAAAATCAAAGCTGCAGATGCTTCTGAATATAAACAACAATCTAATAATTTAAAGGGATAACATATAATTCTTGAGTTCATTACATCTTCTACGGTAATTTTCATTGGTGATTGAGCTTTAGGATTATTTATAGCATTACCATGATTTTTTACTGATACCAGGGCCATCTGTTCTTCTGTAGGGTTACCGAATTCCTCAAAATGAGCATTTACCATACTAACATAAGAACTTGCGGCCATCATTCCCATAGGATATTCATATGTCATATCTGCTGAATACGCTATGGAGTTAAGCACTTCAGGTGTAGTCGTACCTGTTTGTTCATCATAACAATCATTACACTTTTCTACTCCTATACACAAACATAAGTCTGAAAGCCCAGACGCTACTTCTGAAAATGCCATTCTTACTGTATAGCCACCTGTGGCACCTCCTGTTGCAATTCTGGTTCCAGGTTTATCATTTAAACCCAAATAAGAATTAATAAAAATATCGGGCATAAATTGTCTTTCAAAAAGCTCGTTGTATATACCATAGACCGTAGATTGGAGATCATTATGATTTATTCCCGCTCCGTTTTTATTTGCATCTTCT
>JAHQWY010000399.1 GCA_029856445.1 Promethearchaeia archaeon | reverse complement strand
AAAATGGGAAAAAGAGCCATACAACATTTATTATAATCATAATTATATAACGAATAAGTAGAGTTTTAATCAGACTCTGTAGTATATCAAGTAGAATAGATCTTAATACATATGCAACTAAATTCAGAATAACTACATTCAATAATAATTCTTCAAATCCATAAAAAGCATAAATCATTACAATAGAACCCAAAAATACAACCCAAATTAAGATTTTATAACCTTTTTTCACAATTAAACACTTATTTTAGAAGTTATTATAATTCAAAGCATCTTGTTTCATATTTAAAATGGGATAAGAAAAACTAAATTTTAAAAGTTGGCTTAATAAATTAAATTATAAGAAGCATTTGAGAATAATTGGTGAGAATATTTGGTAAGGTTTTCTCGTCCTTTCCGAAAGGTTATACCTTCAATTAAAAAAAAAAAAAAGATTGGTCTTCCACCAGGAACGCTAGTTTACACAGGTGATAAAGTAAAAGAAATAACTAAGATTAAAGTAACTGAATATACTGAAGAACATTATAATTATCAAGAATATAAGGAAGTTACAACTGATCTTGATAAAATTGAAAAGCCTTTAATTAAATGGATTGATGTATATGGTCTCGCACAAATAGATATTATCGAAGGGATAGGGCAACAATTTAATTTACATCCTCTCGTTTTAGAAGATATATTAAGTCCTAATCAACGCCCCAAACTGGAAGATTATGGAAGTTATATTTTTACCGTATTGCAAAAGCTAAGCTGGAATAAGGACGAAGAAGATTTTGATTATGAACAAATTAGTTTAATTCTAGGAGATAATTATGTAATATCATTTCAAGAACGTGATACTAAACTCTTTAATCCTATTTATGAAAGGATATATGTCCCCAAGGGAAGAGTTCGACTAATGGGTGCGGATTATCTATTTTATGCGTTGATTGATATTATCATTGATAATTATTTTATTGTATTAGAAAAAGTAGGTGAAGATATAGAAGATATCGAGGACACTCTTATAAAGAACCCTGATCCAGAAACCTTACAACTTATTTATAAATTGAAAAGATCTTCGATAGAGTTAAGGAAATCAGTTTGGCCTATTAGAGACGTGATAAACAAGCTACAACGTGAGCAATCGAATCTAATTAAAGATGATTTACAAATCTATTTAAGGGATATATATGACCATGTTTTTAGGATAAGTGATCTTTTGGAGAATTATCGGGATATTATTTTTGGAATGTTGGATCTGTATCTTTCAAGTGTTAGTAATAAAATGAATGATATAATGAAGGTTTTGACAATGATCTCAACAATTTTTATTCCATTGTCATTTTTAGCAGGATTTTATGGAATGAATATGATTGTATACAGGAGTTATCAAAATGATTTACTTGTAATAGTCATAGTTATAATGACAGTTATTGCACTCTTAATGTTTATATTTTTCAAAAAGAAGAGATGGATTTAAAAATAAAATATATTTTTAGATTTAATTACAGAGTTTAAAAATCATTCGCCAAGAATAACTCCAGGATGCCTAATTTTCTCTCTTTCTGCGAATTTTAGGGATAATTCCTTTTTTATATCTGCTAATTTATTTTCTTTTTTTCTTATATCTTTTTCCTTTTCTATTACTTCATTTTTCTGCTTTATTAGCCTCTTCTTTTCGGTTTCTATGTTATTTTTAGCTTTTAACAGTTTATCTTCTGAAGAGGGTGCTTTCGCCACTTTTAAATATGATAATTGCGTATTAGCTAATTTATCTCGTACCTTAGCAACATCCAATTTTTCATTAGCTAATTTGAATTTTTCCTCAGCAATTTGTCTCTCTACTAAGGCAATTTTTTTATTAATTTCAGCGATTTCTCTTTGGTTTTTTGAAATCTTCTCATTGTATATCGCATAATTATTTTCAATTTTGAGTTCTTCATCAGAAAAATCTAAAATATTTTTTTGTTTAATTTCAGATTTTGTTTTCGCTAAGATCCTTCTTTTTTCGGCGAGATCCTTTTTTTTATCTGACAATTCGAATTCAATCTTATATAATTTTTCTCTAGCTTTTGATTTTTTAATTTCAACTATCGCATTAATTTTAGATTTTTGCGCGAGTTCTTTCTCATATAGTGCAATTTTTGAATTTTGTTGGGCTTCATTCTCAATATTACTTAAATCATTCATTTTTTTTCACCATTAATTATTGATATGATTATTTGAATTTAATTACACTTTTTAGCTAGGAGAGATATTATTTAAATTTAATTTGTTTAATTTTCTTAGGTTTCTTGCTTCATATTTAAGTTATATCTTATTTTCATATCTAATCTAAATTTATGTTGTAGTGCTTTATCTTTTCTAACTCGTTTAATGCTGAAGATAATTCTCCTTTATATGTAGCTAATTTATTCTCTTTTTTTTTTGATATCACTTAATTTTTTCATTACTCTAATTCGTGCTTGCTCTACATCTTTTTGTTTATTTAAATAAAGATTTTGAGCATCAACTATTTTATCCTTAGAACTCGATTTTTTAACTTTTTTAATATACGAGAATTGAGATTTAGATAATTGTTTTCTTTCATTCGATAAATCGATTTTTCTATTAGCAAATTTAATTCTTTCTTCTGCAATTTCCCTTTCCAAATTAGCTATTTTTTTATGGATTTTTGCTGATTTATTTTGAATCTGAGCAGTTCTCTCGTTATATATTGCATAATCTTTCTCATTATTTAAAACAACGTCAGGTATATGCAGAATATCCTTATTCTTTATTTTTCTATCTATAATCTCGCGGTTTTTCTCCACTAATTTTTTCCGTATATTAGAGGATTCCAACATTCTTTGCATAAGATTTTCTCTAGCCTTAGCTTTATTTAACTCAATTTTAACCGCTTTTTTCAATTCTTTTGCTAACAATCCTTCTTTTTTTGAAATAATAGAGTTTTCTACTGCAAGAATTTCTAAATCTCCTATATTTACCATAATTATTCATCTCACATAGTTTCCTTTTTTATAGAATTATCAAAATAAATAAAAAGATTTAAATCATCTTGGTTATAATCAGAATTTTTAGTTTCTCTCCGTAATCACGCTTATTTCTGAGATGGGAATATAATAAATATTCTCATTTTTATCTTCTAATAACACAATGTCGAATTCAT